>JBEEMB010000229.1:0-11096 GCA_041167815.1 Bacteroidota bacterium
ACGTATTGCTATTCTTCCGGAATCAGTATGTTGGAATATTATATCCACATCGGTTTTTATAAGCCTTCAGGTCCTGTTTTCTATGCCCGGGCGAGATCCGGTGAATCTCAAGATTATGTCAAAGAGATTTTAGAAATGAATCGGGATTCATGGGTATATATGGCACACTATCAACCGAAGCATATTATTGGGATTCAACAGGAATTGACGAAAAAGGGTTATTTGATCACGGACAGTGTAAAGGCCAAAGGTGTTGAGGCTTTTTACATTTCACGTCCCTCCCATTAGTGGCTTATTTCATATAATACAAACGGCCCCTTCACCTGAAGGGGCCGTTTGTATTTATTTTAGTGTTAGATGCAGACTATTTAAGATATTTCCCAAACCATTCAAGATGTTTGTGATAACGGTGCACGATATAGCTCGGCACCCTCAGCCCATGATGTTGATTGGGATAGATGATCAGTTCGGTAGGTATTCCTGATGATTTGAACGCCTGGTACATTTGTTCCGCACCAATTACAGGTACGTTGAAGTCATCTTCACTCGCCATGAACATGGTTGGTGTTTTGATCGTATTTACTTTGAAGAATGGGTAGGATAGGTCCATCCATTTTTTCGGATTCTTCCAGGGGGCGCCCAGCTCTGTTTCGTATTGCCGGATATACTGATCCGAACCATACATGGAGAACTGCAACGAACTGCCTGCCCCGCTCACTGCCGCCTTGAATCGTGTATCGGAAGCGATGGTATAGTTAGACAGGATACCGCCATAACTCCAGCCTGCAATGGCAAGTTTATTCGGGTCCGCAACGCCGGACTTGATGAGATGATCTGCTACCGCGATGATATCCTTCACCTCCTTATTGCCCCAGTCGCCATAGATGGCCTTCGTGTAAGCCTGACCTCTTCCATTACTTCCCCGGTAGTTGACCGCAGCCACTGCATAACCTGCTCCTGCAAGTATTCTGCGGGACATATCAAAACCATAGTCATCCTGCGCTACCGGTCCGCCATGGATAAAAAGGACCAACGGCAGGTTTTTGGCGCCGGCTTCAGGTAAGTATAATATCCCATGCACCTCACTTTTATCAGACGCCATGCATTCGATACCGGAGACATGTATGGGCTTTAACGGAGCCAGGAATTCATGGCTGAGGTGTGTCAATCGCTTGAAGCCGTTTTGTTCCGATAAATAGATCTCATTGGGCGTGGATGGATCACTGAAGAGGGCGAGCATCTTGCCATCCTTACCAACTTCCAGGGAAGAATACCGTCCGGTTTCGTTGGTGACATAGCTGTGCTGGCCTGTGTTTGCATCAAAACGGCCAATACGTCCATTACGGTCGTCGTCAATCATGCTTAGCACATGACGGCCATCAGCAGACCAGACGGGTGCGCTGACAGACCTGTCGAGGCTGCCGGAGATGTTTCTTGAAGAGCGGGTGCTGAAGTCGTAGACATATAAATGCGAGGCATCATACATGTTGAAACCACTCTCTGTAGTAGATTGGGTATACGCGAGCATCCTGCCATCCGGGCTGAATCTGGGGGATCCATTTTCACCCGCGAATGAGGTGATTTGTTCAATTCTACCCGTTTTTAAATCCAACACAAAGATGTCGCTATTCTCATTCAGGTCAGGGTCCGCTGTAATATTACTGACATAGGCGATGCTCGTTCCATCCGGACTCACAACGGCACCTGTTTCGTTTGCTTTACCGCGGGTGAGTGTGTCGGTCTTTTTAGTCTTTAAATTAAAGCGATACAGATGTGTTTTCCTTCTGTCCAGATAACCTTCTGAATCGTTTTTAAATGTGTATCGATCTATTTCATAAGGCTTCCGAATCTTGGTCTTGGCAGTATCCGCGGTGCTGGGCTCTTTGATTTCAAGCAGGATGCTGTTTCCGTCCGGGAACCACTTGTAAGACTGGATTTCTCCCTTCAGATTCGTAAGTTGAATGGGTTCGCCACCTTTTCTGTTCATAAGATGAATCTGTGAACCGGCATCTTCCGATTTTCCCCGGGACATGAAAGAGATATACTTGTTGTCCGGGCTCCAGGCTGCCTGGCCAACCCCCTTTGTCTGTTCGGTCAGCTGAACGACATCATCCCCTTTGATGCTCATCATATACAGTTTACCATCGTACCCGTCTTTGGCTGAATCCACTTTTGAATGGCTGTACAGGATCCATTGGCCATCTGGCGATAACCGGGGATTACTGATCGAATAGCTCCGGTAAACATCCTCCGGCCGAATATGCCTTTTTCCGTCGGATTGGGCTGTGGCGACCGATACACAGCACATGCACATGAAAAAACTCCAGAAGATTCTCATGATTACTTTTTTAAAATTTTACAAAGTTCGCAGACTTGGAAAGCTAAATTATTCGATTCTTCCGGAAATGCCCCGACCTGTTCTATTTAACATAATTACCCAACTCTTGGAGAGTACCCAACTCTTGGAGCGTTGGGCGCTCTCCAAGAGTTGGCGATGGTCAGTAGATTGGTAAGATGTGTATTTTGATCAAGGCTTTGGTTTACATTCGTTATGATATGAAGTATATGAAACTAATCTCAAGGGGCATTATAATAGTTGGGCCATTGACGATACTGTTGATGTCTTTAACGTCTTTGGCGCAATCCGGACGGTCTGTGAACCAGAAGCCCAATATCCTGGTGTTATACAGCGATGATCACAGTTATCATGCGTTGGGGGCGGCCGGGAATCGGGAAGTCATGACACCGAATCTCGATCGTCTGGCCGCCGCCGGTATGAGGTTTTCACAGGCGCATGTGATGGGTGGTCATCAGGGCGCAGTATGCGTCCCAAGTCGTGCGATGTTGCTGACAGGCCGATATGTCAATCGGCTGCCCAGGGATGGTGGAGTCATACCCGACAGCCTGGTGAGTCTGCCGGAGGTATTGAGCACCATGGGGTACACCACCTATCACACCGGTAAATGGCACAGCGACAAGGCCTCGCACCACCGGATGTTCAGCCATGGCGGTGATATCTTTTTCGGAGGCATGCATTTCGAAAAGGATGGCGGTCAGTTCCATCCGACGGTCCATCCGTTTGATCCGACGGGGGAATTTCCAATATCCACATCCCGGAAAGCGGATACATTTTCAACCACGCTGTATGCGGAAAACGCCATCAAATTTCTGAACAGTCCCCGTGCGCGCCAAGCTCCATTTTTCTGTTATGTCGCCTTCACGTCTCCCCACGACCCGCGAACCCCGCCACCTTCAACGGCTGCTCTTTATAAGCCGGAACAGATCACCCTTCCTTCCAACTTCCTGCCCAGGCATCCATTTGATAATGGAGACCTGAATGTTCGGGATGAACAGTTGCTGCCACGGCCGCTCACTCCGGAGATGGTCCGTAAAGAGATCGCCTCTTATTACGGCATGATCACCGAGATGGATGCACAGGTCGGCCGGATACTGGACGCCCTCAAGTCTAACGGACTTCTGAACAATACGATCATCGTCTTTGCCGGTGATAACGGACTCGCTGTCGGACAGCATGGCCTGCTGGGTAAGCAGAATCTCTATGAACACAGCATCCGAGTACCGATGATTATGTCCGGACCCGGTATTCCGGCCGGCTCCCGCTATGATGGCTTCATATATTTGAGTGATATCACACCTACATTGTATCAGATGCTTGGCGTCAAAGCTCCGGAATCCGTCGAGGGCATCGGACATGCGGATGTCATGAAGAAGCAGACAACACATTTGCGTAAACATATCTACAATGTCTACGGCAGCTGGAGCCGAAGCATCAAGACGGATGATGGATGGAAGCTGATGCTCTATAATGTCGAAGGTGTCTTACACACGCAATTGTTCAATTTGAAAGATGACCCGTGGGAAACCAGGGATCTATCTGAACTCCCGGAACAACAAAAAAGAATCGGGCATATGAAAGAACTGCTGAGAAAAACCATGTTAGAGACACATGATGATTTGAATATCGAATTGCCTGACTGGAACCGGAGTGCGGCCGGCCGGAATGGACGAGGCAAGTGATCTTCGTTTATACGTGAACGTTAGTAATATATTTATTCAATAAGTCCGCTATTGCAGGATTCGGAGGTGGATGGGTTTACCCAAAAAATGATTCCGGTATGTGATTGACGTATGTCATTGGTATTGTCATGGATCCTGCGTATCCTTGCCTAGTCTAAATTTTTACCCAACATAATCCAACAGCATGAAAAGAATCTGTCTTACCATCCTTACCTACATTCTAACATGGCCAGTCATGGCTCAGTCCTCTTATAACATAATTCCTGCACCCGCATCCCTTATCCCTGCGAGTGGCGTATTCGAGGTGCGCAATGGATCCACCATCCAGGTGTCGGATGCAGCATTTCAGCCCGTTGCGGAGATGCTGGCCTCGCGCCTGAAGTCATCCGCCGGATTTGATCTTGCCGTGAAAACAGGTAGTGCTTCCAAAGGCATCGTTTTCCGCAAGGATGCGTCGCTTGCTTCGGAAGCCTACAGGCTCGAAGTATCCTCATCCCGTGTGGTTGTCAGTGCATCCACCGGTCGTGCAGCCTTCTATGCCATGCAGAGTATCCTTCAATTGATGCCTGCTGCTGTTCATGGCACTGTTCCTGCCGGTACAAAAATCACCATCCCGGCCTGCAAGATCGAAGACGCGCCCCGTTTCGGCTATCGCGGACTCATGCTGGACGTGGGCCGTCACTATTTTCCCGTGGCAGACGTCAAACGATTCATCGATCTGATGGCGCTGTACAAGCTCAACATGTTCCATTGGCATCTGACGGAAGATCAGGGCTGGCGCATCGAGATCAAGAAATACCCATTGCTCACCAAAATCTCTTCGGTACGAAAAGAATCTACGGTGGGTCATTATCGCGACAACAAGTCCGATGGAAAGCCTTACGGCGGGTTCTATTCTCAGGATGAAGTGCGTGACATCGTTGCTTATGCCACCGCCCGCCACATCACCGTCATTCCTGAGATCGAAATGCCCGGTCACTCTCAGGCGGTCCTCGCCGCCTATCCACAATTCGGTTGGAATACAGATCGTATCTATCCCGTTCGGACCCGTTGGGGTATTTCTGAAGATGTGCTCTTTCCCCGCGAAGAAACCTTCAGATTCCTCGAAGATGTGTTAACGGAGGTGATGGATCTCTTCCCCGGGCCTTATATTCATATTGGCGGCGACGAATGTCCCAAGACCCAGTGGAAGGAAAGCCGTTTCTGCCAGGATTTGATCAAGAAGGAAGGATTGAAGGATGAACATGAATTACAGAGCTGGTTCATCCGTCGGATCGACCGTTTCATCACTTCAAAAGGCCGTAAGTTGTTGGGTTGGGATGAGATACTCGAGGGTGGCCTCTCACCCAATGCCACGGTCATGTCATGGCGCGGTGTCAAAGGCGGTGTTGAAGCGGCCAAACAGGGACATGATGTCGTCATGTCACCGAACAGTTATTTCTATCTCGACTATTATCAGGGCACTCCCGCCCAGGAGCCACTCGCCATCGGCGGAAACCTGCCCTTGTCTAAATGCTATGAATTCGAGCCTGATCTGCCGGAACTGACGGAAGCGGAAACCAAGCATGTGATCGGTGTTCAGGCCAACGTATGGACGGAATACATCAAGGACCTCAAGTATGCAGAGTACATGACATATCCCCGTGCGCTGGCCCTGGCGGAAGTCGCCTGGTCTCCGAAGCGCGCCAAGGATTACAACGCCTTCAAACAGCGTGTCGTTGCACATCTGCCGGTGCTGGATGCGATGGGTGTGAATTACGCGAAGACATTCCTGAAGCAATAATCAGTCAGTATATCAGAAAATAAATATAAGAACGGCCATCCTGTTAAAGGGATGGCCGTTCTTATATTTAAATATGTATGATCTATAATGCTTCGATCAAAGCGCGGCGACACGAACGTCGCGGAAGTCGATGGACATTTCATTCTTCGGATGAAGCTGAAGACCGATCGGTCCGGATTCAGGCAGGGTGGTGGAAGTGTAGTTCATCACTTCAACACCATTCAGCCAGACAGTGTATGCATTCCCGACGACTTTCACTTTCATCGTATTCCAGTCTTTCAATTTCAGGATATCTTTCACTTTCGCTTCTACGGGATAGCCTTTCCCGGGGATATAAGGAGAAGCCGTGAGGTCGCGCTTCAGTGATCCGGAGATACCGATCTGGATCTGATCTTTTTCGGAGCGGAGGAAGATGCCTGAATCTACCGTTCCATCGCCCATTTTGAATTCACACTGAACGATGAAATCCCGGTATGTCGCTTCTGTCCAAAGAATTGATCCTTTTTTTGCCGCGTTGTTGCGGACATGGAGCGTTTTCTTCGAAACGGTCCATTGGTCGGGTCCGTCGGATACCTTCCAGCCGGAGAGGTCGCGACCATTGAAAATCTTTTTCAGCCGGGGTTCCTGAGCGTTGGTCTGGACACCCATGAGCATGGCTGCAAACAGGAGGATGGATATCTTTTTCATAGGATAAATGTAATTGTTTTACATTCATGATATCAACCTGAGATGTAACTTTCATACCCTTATACAAACAGCCTTCACATGAAAAAAGGACTTCCCAACTCCCGCCGTTCCTTCCTGCGTTCCGCCACAGGCACCGCCCTGGCTGCCGCTATCGCCCCTGTGTCGGCGATGGCTTCAACGGCAGCACCGTCGGTATTGCCATCATCCGCGAAGGGGGCAAATGATCGTCTCCGAATTGCCGTCCTGGGCGTGAACCAACGGGGTGTCACCCATTGTGAGGAGATCATCGGACTGGTACAAAAAGCGAATGTGGAGCTGGTCGCCATCGCTGATCCCGACCTGCCCCTGGCTCAAAAGCGGGCGGCCGAGCTGGAGAAGAAATTTGGGGTGAAAGTCCGGGTTGAACAGGATTTCCGCCGCCTCTACGAGGATAAGAACATCGACGGGATAACCCTTGCGACCCCCAACCACTGGCATGCGCTGCAGACCATCTGGGCCTGCCAGGCCGGGAAGGACGTGTACGTTGAAAAGCCCGCCACACATAATATCCATGAGGGAAAGAAAATGATCGAGGCGGCATATAAATACAACCGCATCGTACAGCATGGTGTGCAGCTCCGCAGTTCCGTAGCCATCCGGGAGGCGGTAGAGCACCTGCGCAACGGACTGATCGGAAAGGTGTATATGTCAAGGGGCCTTGTATTCCGCCGCCGCGGAGACATCGGAAACCAGGGCGTATCCGCCATTCCAAAGGGACTGAACTACGATCTCTGGTGCGGTCCGGCACCGATGCGACCCTTCACCAAGAATCTGGTGCACTACAATTGGCACTGGCATTGGAATTATGGCAACGGCGACGTAGGCAACCAGGGTATTCACGAAACCGACCTCTGCATGTGGGGACTGGGCATCGAGGAACTCCCGGAACACATCACCTCCATGGGCGGGAAGTTTCTGTGGGATGATTGCAAGGAAGTGCCGGAAGTGCAGACCTCCATCTATCACTATCCGAAACTGAAGAAGATGATCCAGTTCGAAGTCAGACACTGGAATACAAATTTGGAAGATGGTGCAGGTGTGGGTAATATCTTCTACGGAGATAAGGGCTACATGGTCGTCAAAGGCTACGGCACCTACGAAACCTATCTGGGTGAGAAGCGGGAGAAAGGCCCGTCCCGTTCAGAATCCGGAGAGCTCGGCCTACATTTCCAGAACTGGTTTGATGCCATGCGCGCGCGCGATATGAGCATCCAGCATGGCCCTGTGCAGTCTGGTCACCTGTCATCTGCACTCGCACACCTGGGTAATATCTCATACCGACTCGGTCGTCAGCTGAGGTTCGATCCGGTTGCCGAACGCTTCATCGGCGAAGGGGAGAACGAAGCCAACGCCATGCTCAGTCGCGATTACCGGGCGCCTTATCTGCTGCCGGAAATCGTTTGATCTCACAACCTTGCATCGCATAAAAAAAGATCCCGCCGTTCAGCGGGATCTTTTTTTTATCTATTTACATCGCGGAATAATTATTTACCGGCGGAGATTGCGGCGGACCATTCCAGCACCGGATGTTTCCCAGGTGCCGTAACGGCATTCAATACCTCGAAGCTGAGGCGGATATCGCTCAGTTTTTCCACGGTTTTCACTTCGATGTCGAAACTGCCACCCGCAGGGACATTGAAGACATCTCCCAGCGTGTGCAGTGTGAAGCGACTGTTGTTGCGCAGAATGAAAGGCGTGCTTGAGCGGTTTTCCAGCGTGACTTTCAGCACGGTGCTGCCCCCATCATACTCGGCTTTGGAGATCACCAGGCTGGCCTGTATCAACGGGTTCAGGTGTTCGGCCCGACCGATCAGCATGTCCTTGAAGAAGGCGATGCTGCGGCGCTGCATCAGGGCTTCCTTGATCGATTCGATGGAACGATCTTTCGCCAGGACGAGTGTGATCGGGCGGTGCCCACCCTGTGGGACCTTGTATTCCCAGTCGATCAATTTGTGGATGTCGCTGGTACCCATGATCGTCAGGTTGTTGTCGAGCGCGATCTGCAGGGCTTCATCCGAATAAGTATGATCGTTGACGACCTCGATGCCATGCAGTAGTCCCTCTCGGATCAGATATCGATGCATGTCGGTCAGCGTGGCGATGCCGTCTTTCCGCTGGCTGGTCCAGTTGGGGTGGTTCCAGAAGATGAAGGCGCCCTGGTTCTTTGCCGCCCTGAAGACTCCGACGGAATCATCCACCAGCATGGCGTTGGCATCCTGAATGAAGATGGCATTGTTATGTCCTGGAGGCATCTTGCGCGTGATCTCGGACCCACGTACGATCAACAGATCATGATTCTTCGCCTCCTGTTTGGCGAGTTCATAGGAACGATTGCGATCCGGATGTGGTATATCCTGTTTGTGCGGCTGGTACTCCAGATGCTCTGTCAGAGAGATCGCATCCAGCCCGTCCATCAGGGCTTCCATCACCCGGATATCCGGCCACACACTGCCGTCGGAGAAGACGGTATGCTGATGGAAATCGCATTTGAGGGTTTTATAACCGGGTACGTCAGGAAATTTGAGCGCCCGGGGAAGGCGGTGACTGTGATCCTGGGCGGATGCGAGGCCGGTGAGCGCCAGGAAAAACAGGGTGGCTATGATGCGCATGTTGTGGGGTTGTGACCGAAAGCTACGGAAAGCCCCGCAAATCATCATATTAACTAAATGAAAAATCAGTTGAATGACAGACACGAATGCGACCGTCCATCCTCCAATTTTCATGGAAGTATCCCTTAAAATCAGTATATTGAACTTTTAGTCCAGATAATTCCCGGTCATTCAATTTATGCACGATTGCATGCTTTTCTTCACGCGAAAAACCTCCTGGATCGCCTTGGCTGTGGTCGTTTCCATCGCCATCTTCTCCGCCTGCGGGGATGAACAGGCGGCCATTCCAGACCAGGTAGATTTCAATTATCATATCCGTCCGATCCTCGTTCAGAAATGCTACCTATGCCACGGACCGGATTCCGGCAGTCGGAAAGCCAATCTTCGCCTCGATACCTACGAAGGTGCCACCGCACTCACGCAGGAAGGACTGCGGGCCATTGACCCGGGTCATGCCGATAAAAGCCTGCTCCTTTTCCGCATCAATCACAAGGATCCCGGGATGGTCATGCCGACGCCGGAGTCGAACCTCACCCTGACGGATCGTGAGCGAAAACTCCTGGAACGCTGGATCCAACAGGGAGCCGAATGGAAACCGCACTGGGCTTTCATTCCTCCAAAACCATCACAGCCCAAAGACTGGAACGGACATCCCGTCGATTATTACATCGAAAACGCCCTGAAATCTGCCGGAATCAAATCGGGTGAAGAAGCAGACCGTACCACCCTCATCCGGCGTGTGGCCATGGTGTTGACCGGCCTGCCCCCGACCCCTGCGGAGCTCGATCAATATTTGAAAGATAAAAGTGATCAGGCGTATGAGCGCATGGTCGATCGATATCTTTCATCCTCAAGATTCGGAGAACGATGGGCCCGACACTGGATGGATGTGGTCAGATATGCCGAGACAAAGGGGCACGAGTTTGATTACACCATCAGCGGCGCCTGGAGGTATCGTGATTACCTGATCAGATCGTTCAATTATGACCTGCCTTACGACCGCTTCGTGACGGAGCAAATTGCCGGTGATCTGTTGCCTGACCCACGAACGGATCCATCCGGCCGCATCAATGAATCCCTCGTGGCGACACTCTTTCATACCCTGCCGGAAGGCACGCATAGTCCGGTCGATATCCGAAAGGATGAAGCCGACCGCATCGATAATATGATCGACGTCACCGGCAAAGCCTTTCAGGCGCTGACCATCTCCTGTGCCAAATGTCACGACCACAAGTTCGATCCGGTGAGTGCCCGCGACTATTACGCGTTGTACGGCGTGATGGAAGGCACCCGTTTCACGCCCGTCCCCGCTCAGGAACCTGTTCAGCGAAGGACAGCTTTGCAACAGCAACGGATGCTCGATTCCATGCGAGCCTTCACTATTTCTTATCTCAAGTCACAGATACCTGCAACATCAGAAGTGGCTTTTGCCGTCACCACAGCCGATGTAAACCCGCTTCCGGATACAGCTTCGGGTGTTCTTGCTGATTTTTCGGGATCAAATTTACAGGGATGGCGGAGTGACGGGCTTGCCTTCACCACCACCACAACATTGGGCGATCCGGTCATCGACTCCCTGGGAAATCTGCGTGGACTCAGGGATGGCGTAGCTTCCAGCCGTCGGCTCGGACTGAACATCTTCGGAGCCATGCGTTCTCCCGATTTCGTCATCGACAGAAACTTCATCGGGGTGATGGTCGCGGGTAACAAGGCATCGGTGCGCATCGTGATTGATAACTTCCAGTTGATCCAATTCCCGATCTACGGGGATCTGGACCAGAAAGTCAACTCCGACAAACCGCATCGCTTAACCTTCCCCGTTAGTGCCTGGAAAGGACATAAAGCCTATATCGAAGTGCTGCCGGGCAGCTATCAACAACATGTCTACAAACAGGACAGGGATGCGTGGGTGGAAGTGAACTATGCCATCCGCTTCGATC
>JBEEMB010000318.1:0-17210 GCA_041167815.1 Bacteroidota bacterium
GGTATGATCGTCGTGATCAGCCGGATATTGAACTGTACGATCATCGAAAGGACCCATACGAGCATGTTAATATTGCCGCGCGCCGCCCTGCACTTACCCGGCGTTTACTCAGGCGAATCCCGTCAGCCAGCATGATCTACAAGAACTGATAAATCCTTGGTGCATATAACGTTTTGCGCATACCTAACTCTTGGAGAGTCCCTAACTCTTGGAGAGTCCTCCACTCTTGGAGAGTGCCTAACTCTTGGAGAGTCCCCTACTCTTGGAGAGTTGCCTACTCTTGGAGAGTTGCCTACTCTTGGAGAGTCCTCCACTCTTGGAGAGTCCTCCACTCTTGGAGAGTTGCCTACTCTTGGAGAGTTCCCCACTCTTGAAGAGTGCCTAAGTCTTGGAGAGTTCCCCACTCTTGAAGAGTGCCTAAATCTTGGAGAGTGCCTAACTCTTGGAGAGTCCCCTACTCTTGGAGAGTTGCCTACTCTTGGAGAGTGCCTAACTCTTGGAGAGTGGTTTTGTGTTTGATCGGTTCTTTTGGGCAATTCCTGATAATTCAGTAAATTCCGATACAAACAATACCATGCGACTGCTTGCCACCATTTTGTTGCTGACGATTTCTTACATGCCACTTTGCTCATCCGCACAGTCGCCTGCCCGGATACGTGAATACCGGCAATCTTTCGTCACTTACCCCTTTTCGGATCCGGATCCGATTCCTTCGCAGACAGCGATCTATCCCTATCACCGCTTTGACGGATTCACACTCCAGCCGGTCAATCGCGACTGGAATGTGGTTGAACTCGAAAATGACTATATCCGCGTGATCATCCTGCCGGAAGTTGGGGGTAAGATCTGGTCGGCCATCGATAAAACCACGGGTAAGCCATACATCTATGCCAACAGCGTTGTGAAATTCCGGGATGTTGCCATGCGCGGCCCCTGGACAAGCGGAGGTATCGAGCCCAACTACGGCATTATCGGGCATACCCCCAACTGCGCCACGCCCGTGAATTATCATGTCCGCAGCAATCCCGACGGGAGCGTCAGTTGTTATGTCGGCGTGCTGGATCTGCTTACCCGTACCCGCTGGCAGATGGAAGTACACCTGCCAAAAGATAAAGCCAGCTTCACCACCCGTTCGATCTGGCAGAATCCTACCGGGCTGGAACAGCCTTATTATCACTGGATGAACACCGGCATCAAGACCGCCGGAAACCTCGAATTCATCTTCCCCGGTACGCATTACATCGGTCACGATGGCGAACATGCATCCTGGCCAAAGCATGAGAATAACGGGAAAGATCTGCAGTTCTATGAGCAGAATGATTTTGGCATGTACAAGTCGTACCATGTCACCGGCCGACTCACCGATTTCTTTGGGGCCTACTGGCATGACGATGCATTTGGCATGGTTCGATATGCGCCCTACGAGGAAAAGCCCGGAAAAAAGATATGGATCTGGGGCTTGTCGCGTCAGGGGATGATCTGGGAAAAAATCCTGACGGACACTGACGGACAGTATGCAGAAATACAGTCAGGACGACTGTTCAACCAGAATGCACAGGGTAGTTCCTACACACCATTCAAGCATCACGGGTTCACCCCGCATGCCACGGATAAATGGACGGAGCATTGGTATCCTGTCAATCGTACCAGAGGTATGGTGGTGGCTAACGCAGATGTCGCCCTCAACCTGAGGGTGGAAGATGGCTGGCTGAAATGGTACTGCTCGCCTGTTGGCTTTTTCACCGATGATCTGGTGATCCGCGAAAAAGGAAAGGAACTGCTGCGCCGTCGGATTGAAGCCAAACCCCTTGCCACCATTGCAGATTCCATGCGCTGGGCAGGGGCAGCCGGCGATTTGTCTATCAGTTTGGAAAACCAGCATCTGGAATGGAAAGCTGCCCCCGATCATCAGCGACTTTCTCGTCCCCTCGATGCCCCGACGACTTTCGATTGGACGTCTGCGGCCGGACTCGCCCTGATGGGAAAAGAACTCATGGATCAGAAGCTATTCCGGGAGGCGGAAGTCAAACTTAAACAATCCCTGGCGCTGGATTCGAATCACATGGAGTCATTGGTGCGGATGGCGCAGCTTCAGCTCCGGAACGGGAACGCAGAAGCGGCTTTCTTCCTCAGCCGTAAGGCATTGTCGATCGACGCCCACCATGGGGCAGCCAATTATCATTACGGCCTCAGTGCTGCGCTTACAGGTCATCTGGCTGATGCATTTGACGGATTCGCATTGGCCGCTCAAAGCCTTGAATTCCGTTCGGCCGCTTTCGTAGAAACCGCCAGGCTCTATGCCCGCCAGGGTCGCTGGAAGGATGTGCTGGATTATGCGGAAAAGGCTACAGATTACAATCGTCATGATGCAGTTGCTGCACAGCTGAAAGTCGTTGCCTATCGCAATCTTAAACAAACTTCTCCTGCCAAGGATGAGCTCAATCGGATAACATCCAGCCAGCCTTTGGATCCCTTCGTCATGTGGGAACAATCCCTTTCAAACCCCGCCACGAACGAACCCATTTTCCGACTGCAGGGAGAATTGCCGGATGAGCCTGTCCTCGAATTGGCGGCCTTCTACCAGAGCATCGGCGAAGAAGCACAGGTAAGGGCGATCTTGTCGACACTGACAAACAATCCGCAGGCTGTTGCATGGCTTGCCTGGCTCGACCGCGACGATCCGACAAAAAAATCAGCGGCCATCGCCCGGCTCGAAGCATTGTCCCCCTCCATGGTGTTTCCTTTCAGGACAGAACTTATACCCGTGTTTCGCTGGCTGCATCGCAACAGTACAGACTGGAAACCTGCCTATTATCTGGCGTTATTATTACACGACAAACTCCAGTTCAGCGAAGCGATCACACTTTTAAATGCTTTGGGTAATCGACCCGACTACGCTCCCTTTTATGCCTTGCGCGCTCAATGGTTGAAGGATGATACCACTGCTGCAGCTCGTGATCTGCAACGTGCGATGACACTCGACCCCGCTGCATGGAGATATCCAAAAATGATGGCGCAACACCATATCTCCCGGGGAGATGCGATTCAGGCGCTGGCAGTAACGGAAGCCTACGTCAGATCCGGTAAGCCATCCTTCATCATGGACATGCTATATGCAAAAACACTGCTCCTGAACAAAAGGTATCGGGAATGCGATATCCGGCTTGCAAAAATGAATATCATACCCTTCGAAGGCGCCACCGAAGGCCGCGCGCTCTACTGGGAGGCTAAGATGATGCAGGCCGTGGAAGCCCTGGGTCGGAAAAAGCCGAAAGAAGCATTGACATTCATAGAAGCCGCAGCCCAATGGCCCGAACACCTGGGTGTGGGAAAGCCTTATGATGCGGATATCGACAGCAGACTTGAACAGTTCCTGACATCGGTCTGCCTTCAATCCTTGGGTCGAAAATCCGAAGCTGCAGCTTCCCGGGCCAGAATACTCGATTTCAAACCCGAGATACAAAATACCGTCGCCAATTTCCAGCCGGTCAACCATCTCGTTGTCAAGTGGGCGGCAGCGGCTGCCGGCAGCACCTTCGATTGGAATGCATGGATGAAAACGCAGGAAGGCCGATATCCTCAGCATGCCAGGGCATTCGAATGGGTGTATGCCATCGCGTCCGAAAATATCTCGGTAGCTACGCCAGATAATGCATGGGCCCGCGTGATAGCGGCCTGGATATCCCTTCAAAAAAATTGAAGGATAATCTTGCGTTAAAGTTCGTGCTGGCATGCCGGCAGGCAAGTGACCACCCGTGGGCTTCTTCGTACCTTTACAGCATAATCTTTCCCATGCTGAAAAGGTCGCTGCTTTTCATTTTCCCGGGTATACTGGCCTGGCTGCTGATCGATCAATATATTATTTGTCCGGACTATCAATTCGAATCCCCAGGGCCATTCAAAGGAGCCACATTCTACAATCCTTATCAGCACTACGATCCGGAGGAATGGACCCTGGCAAACATGCATGCACATACCAGTTCCTGGTTCGGTCTCACCAACGGTAAGGGTGATGCGAAAGATGTACATGAGGCCTATGATTCCATGGGATATGGCTTTCATCTGATCTCTGAGTATCAAAAGATCAGCGACTATGGGAAAGGTTCACCCAACTACATCACTGCCTATGAACATGGCCTGAACCTGCCTAAAGCCCATCAGCTGGTGGTCGGAAGTGAGCGATCCGTATGGAAGGATTATTTCTTCCCGCAGACCCTGGCCAACCGTCAGCATATGCTGGATTTGCTGTCTGCAGATACCGGAAATGTGGTGGTGGTCAACCATCCGGCCATGCGCATCGGATATAACCCGACGGATATGAAATTCCTCTACAACTACGATTGTATGGAAGTGATCAACTCATACGAGAATGCCTTTCGATACTGGGATACCGCACTTTCCAACGGTCACATGGTATTCATCGTAGGGAATGATGATACACATAATGCAGACAATCGCCGGGCCGTCGGGAAATTTGCCACCTTGATCCATTCTCCCAATCGCACCCGTGTTCAGGCCCTGAGATCTATCAGAGAGGGCCGTACCATTGGTGTGCAAATCCCTCAGGATACAACCATGACATTCCCACAAAAGATTGCCATGTTGAAGATGTCCAGCCCTTCTCTGATTTCGGTGTCTGCGGACTCTGCCGTTTTCCGGGTCCGATTCGACAAAACCGTGTCGGAATTAGTAGTTACAGGCCAAGGTGGGATGGTTCGCTGGCAGGCTGACAGTGCTTCTGACATCAATATGCCCATCCTGGCGTCAGACACCTACCTCCGGGTCTCATACAGGACGCCTGACGGGATCAGATATCACCTGAATCCCGTTTGCCGTTTCCAAGGCATCATCGGCAACCGGAGGCAAACCGCCCGATTGTAAAATACCTTATCAAAGAAAGAGATCAGGATAAAGCTGTGCACCGGGGACGACTGAGTATCCAGACAAATCCTTGATACCTTCCTCAGCCAGCACGTCTTCGTCGATGAAGAACCGGCCCGTGCATGTGCCGGATGGACGTTTGATGATGTGAAAAGCCGCATCTGCGATGATATCCGGTGTACGGCTCATCTTCATCAGCATCTCTCCTCCCAGCAGGTTCTGAACAGCTGCGGTGGCGATGGTTGTTTTCGGCCAGAGTGTGTTGGCGGCAATGCGATCTTTCTTCAGTTCTTCCGCCAGTCCATGCGCAATCATCGTCATACTGTACTTGCTCATCGTGTATGCGAGATGATTGCCGAACCATTTCGGATCCAGATTCAACGGTGGAGAGAGATTCAGGATGTGCGGGTTCGTGCCTTTGCGGAGTTGAGGGATACATGCCCGGCTGACCATGAAAGTGCCCCTAACATTGATATCATGCATCAGATCGTAGCGCTTGGGCTCTGTCTGTTCGGTACGTGTGAGCGAAATCGCGGATGCATTGTTCACCAGGATATCGATGCCACCGAAAACGGAAACCGCCTGATCCACGGCAGCCTGTACCTGGTCTTCAAAACGAATGTCGCAAGCGACGGCCAGGGCACGGGACCCAAGGGCTTCCACTTCTGCAGCGACTGAATGGATCGTACCGCCGAGTTTCGGATTTTCCTCGACTGATTTTGCAGCGATGACGATGTTCGCACCTTCAGACGCAAGTTTTAGCGCAATGGCGCGGCCTATGCCGCGACTGGCGCCGGTAATGAAGGCGGTACGACCCTTGAGTATCATACATGTTTATTTTAGCGTGAATGATGCCCTATTCCTAAGCAAGATCCAACTGAGGTTTATTCTGCAGGATAGCCTCAATGTTGTTCATGACATCCGGCGTCAGCAATGGCAGTACATCCAGCGCTTTCAGGTTTTCGGTCAACTGACCTTCCCTGGTTGCGCCCAGGATGGCCGTCGTTACATTCGGGTTTTGAATGGTCCAGGCAATCGCCAGTGAAGCCATGGATACACCCAGATCATTGGCCAGCCCCATCAGCTTTTTCAGTTTTTCAATCTTTTGTTCCTGGAGCCAACGGTTTTTCAGCCAGTCGAAACCTTCGATGGCCAGACGGGAATCAGCAGGGATGCCTTCCAGATATTTACCTGTCAGGAAACCGGCGGCGAGCGGGCTCCAGATCGTAGTGCCAAGGCCGACATTTTGATAAACCGGCTTGTAATCCAGTTCGACTTTGTAACGCTCGAACATGTTGTATTGAGGTTGTTCCATCACCGGACCAATCAATCCGTATTGCTGGGCGACCCTGTGTGCCTCCATGATTTCGGCTCCACTCCATTGACTGGTGCCCCAATATAAAATTTTGCCTTGCTGAATGAGGTTGTGCATGGTCCAAACAACTTCCTCGATGGGCACATTCGGGTCTGGTCTGTGGCAGAAGAAAAGATCGAGGTAGTCGAGTTGAAGTCTCTCCAGGGCCTCGTGACAGGCCTCAAACACATGCTTGCGGCTCAGTCCCGTCTGATTGGGCTTATTGGGATCGCGCCATCCAAAGAATACCTTGCTCGACACTACATAGGAGCTTCTGTCCCAGTTCTTTTGTTTCAATACGCGCCCCATCATCAGTTCGCTCTGACCGTACGCATAACCTTCAGCATTGTCGAAGAAGTTAATGCCCGCATCATAAGAAAGCCCCATCAGCCGGTCGGCCGTATTGTCTTCTATCTGCTTGTGAAATGTTACCCAGCTGCCATAAGAAAGCACGCTCAACTGAAGGCCTGTCCGGCCCATGTACCTGTATTGCATCGTTCGTCGTTTAACATTCGTTTGATATCCGAAATTAAACATCCCTGACGAGAACCTGTTCGATTAGCAGACCGTAAATTATTACTGAACGGGGGCCGGCTTTGGGGCGGATGTGCCGGTACTGTCTGAAGCACTCCCCAGACCGCCATCCTGAACCCTCAGGATGCTGTTGGTGATGCTGAAGATGGTGAAAGTCTTGAAATCCTGCGGGGCTTTGAGTCCTACGCCGTTAATGATCATACCCGGCCGGTGGATGCGAACGGGTTTGTCGGTATGAAATTCCAGTGCATTTTGTTCCCACCATAATTCCTGGCAGTAGAGCGTGTCTCCTTGCAGATTGAACACGCGCACACTGTCTTTTAGCAGGATCCGGTTCAATGCCTCCAGATATCGGGCGAACCGGGCATCCACCTGGCTTTGCACTTTCATCGTGGAATCAAAAAAATCCACATGGAGGGTTTTTGGGAATTCCATCCGTGGCAGGGTGTCCTGGTACCTGAGCATCAGCGGTGATCTGAGTCTGGCTTTCATCCTCCCCCCCTGGCTCATGTAACTCTCCATATTCACGGCCTCGTCCACACCGGTTTTCTGCTGGAAAAAAGCATTGACCTGCTCCATATCATTTGAGCAGGAGGGAAAGAAAAGGCAGCCGCTGAGGGCTGCCGGAAAAAGAAGCTTATGAATGATGCGGAATCTCATGATGAAGCATCAATCGTATTTACGGGGGGTGAACCAAAGGTCGCTCAGATTCAGACCCATCGAAATTCTGACCAGACTTTCACGCATCGGTAAATTGGTGTTTCCTCTGGCACCTGCTTCCACCGCCAGATTGATGCTGGTGTACTGGTTGGTGTAGAAATTACGCCTTACAGGCAGCGTAACACCTGCGGAGATGAGATATTGATTCAGATCTGCTACGGAGATAGGATCAGGTCCGTAAGAAAATCCCACCCGATAAGCCACTTTCGACCAATAATTCTTTCCTGTCGCATTGGGCAACAATTGGGCGCCAAACCGGAATGTCCAGTTGTCGCGCAGATTGTCGGGTTTATCGTAGTAGCGGTACTGGCTCCAGGCGGTCGTGTTCAACTCTGCGCCGATGCCCCACTTGTCCTCCACTTCGAGCATAAGCCCGAAACCGTAGCTGGAAGGATGGATGATCGTTCCCTCCTGGCCTGTTGCTTTGTAAACGCTGTCCAGCACGTCAACACCATTGGTGGCACTGTATTCAAAAGTTTCGTGAGAGACATCGCGTACCGCATTGAGTTTATTGCTGAGGCTTCCATTGGCGCCAACGCGCAGCCAGGTCTTTTTGCCCAGATGTATTCTCCAAAGCAGTCCGGCTTCCAGGAAAAGTCCACCAAATCGGGTGGTATCCGCTGAATTGGTCTTTTGGTAAGGCACCGTGTCGTTGAGGAGGAGCACCCGGGTGTTGTACTGCTTGTTGCCGAATCGGTATCCTCCATTCACTCCGACAGAGAAGTTCTTGGTGCCAATACCCGTTCCTATGAAGGCTTGATATGATCCACCGTTGCCAATGTAATTATATGCTACACTGTCAATGCCGCTCAATCTGCCGCTGGATCTGAGGTTGTAATTGATCCGGGTAAGGGGGCGCATGCCCATATTCATCCCCCAGTGGCCCTTCTTGCTCAGCGGCAGTCCCAACTGAAGATAGCTGGGGATCATGTACCTGGAGGTGTATTTCTGGACGGGTTCGGTTGTTCGGAGTGTGCGAGAACTGACGTCAACCCCAACATCAAGCGTCGTCACCTTGAGCCGGGCATAACTGGCAGGGTTGATGAAGTTGACAGATTGATAATCATTGTAAGGAATAGAAAGCCCTCCCATGGCCCGATTGAGGATGTTTTGACCCGATAATTGGTCTCCCAAACCGAAGCGTGAGTAGGGTGAGTTCTCCTGAGCCTGCAAGGACAACGATGATATCAGCAGAACCGATAATACGTAAGAGGCTTTTTTACAGTTTGTTATTGGTTTCGCTGATTGCATACAGGCCTTTAAATAAAAAATCTGAGTCGGCAAATATCCTATTTTTTAACAGGCTTGCAAAATAGCCGTTGTCACCTCCGGTTAAGACCGCGTTAAAGTTGTCATATTTTTCTGCATGGGCTTCGATCATCCCATCAATTTCCTTGGCCATACCCATCACCACCCCGCTCAGGATATTTGTGCGGGTATCGTAACCGACCAATGGAAAATCCCAGGCTTTTTTGACCAGCGGCAGCAGGGCGGTGTAGTCGCGCAGGGATTTGAAACGCATTTCCATTCCCGGTGATATGGCGCCGCCGATGAACTGATTGTACTGGTTGATGAAATTATAAGTGATGGCCGTTCCCAATCCGATCACCAGATTATTCTTTCCGGGGAAATAGTGAACTGCCGCCGCGGCCAATGCCAACCGGTCTGCCCCCATTTCTTCGGGCTTGCCCACAGGTACCGTGATGGGAAGCTTAGTTTCGTGCGAAAGCTTGTGAAATTGACAGGATTCAGCCAGCAAACCCTCAATGTCCGGGTCATGTTTAATGACAGAAGACAAGATGGCCTTGTCCGGTTGGTGTCTGATTAACAATGTCCGCATCGTATCAGTTCCCCCGTCTGTCAGGGCATCGGTTTCCAGCAGGCGATCCTGATCAAAGAGGGCGTATTTGAGCCTCGTATTCCCAAAGTCAAGGCAGAGCGTTTTCATGTGTGTGATTTGTCTGAAAAGCAGTTGTTCAGTCTTTTTTACCTTCTATATCGAACCCGAGTCCGGAGAGATCCCGGAAATGTCCGTTCAGTTTTACCCGCTCTTTCAAGGCTTCCATCCCGCCGACGATCGGCAGTGCCTTTTGCAGGTGACGTTTCAATAGTTCGAGCCGCTGGCGCTCATCGAAATGTGCGAGCAGTTCGTACTCTGACTCCTGTGGCAACCCCAGGTGGTGTGCCAGGTCATACGAAAGCAGGTCCAATCCTTTGTCGGGAAGCGGCTTGGAGATCTTCAGCAACGCATGCAATTTGAGTAATCCTTCCTTCACCTTTTGTAACATACGCGGCCTCGCTGTCAGATCATTTGCAGGATAATCGACAATGGCGCCGCTGTATAATTTGTCCGGGACTTCCGCAATGAACTCCAGCATCCGGAACACAGAAATACCCCTGCAACGTATGTCCATCTTTCCATCCTCATAGGTCTTGGAGATTTCCATTATCTCAACAAGCGTTCCGATGTCCCGAAGCCGGTTATCCATTACCACGGGTATTCCAAAGGGTTTTCCCGTTTCCGAACATTCACGAATGAGTTGACGATACCTGGGTTCGAAGATGTGCAGGTTCAGTAATTCCCCCGGATAGACTATGAGCGACAAAGGGAAAACTGGAATGAAGTTCATCATGACTGTGTGGTTTTCGGGTGAGGGATATTTGAATCAGGGTCGGTCATTGAAGGCTTGCCCATGAAGAGATAAGCCCATGCGCCTAAAAATGAATATATAAAAATGCCGTACTGGGTTTCCAGTCCAATTTCATACATGAAACCTGCCAGTGCGATGAGATGAAAACTCATCCAGGCAGCGGATGTTCGATAGCCACGCATGCCCAGTGGGGCCAATATCACGAGCAGGAACAACATGGTGAGCGGGATGCCTGATGCGGCGGCATGCAGGAGGACCTCATTGCTCGGCAGCAGCTGTTCGTACTCCTTCATGAACGGGGCATGTTGTCCATACCATTCATTCATGCTCCCGCGCAGGTCGCCAAAGCCTGTCCCCAGCCAGGGATGCGCTGCCACCAGCTGTCGTCCGGCATCGAACGAAAGCACCCGGGGCGTGTCAGACAATCCTTCGGTATAGCCACCGCGGGTGTAATGCTGAAAGTCCCAGAGGATGAACTTCAACCGGTTTTGAAAGGTTGGAAGCAGGAACCACGCCAGCAATGGAAGCAGCAGCGCAACCATGGCCAGCCTCTTAACTACTTTTTGTTGCCGGTGGTAAATCGCCCAGATGCCGAGGGAAAGATAAAGGCCCAGCAACCCTGTTTTTGATGCCAACAGATGGAGGAAAAAAGCGATGGATACTGTCAGCCCAACTCCCAAACGGAATTCAATGTTGCCGAAGGATGATTTTTTTTCCGTGAGGGCAAACAGTAACCAGGCAAATATCAGGGCCAGGAGCCAGCCATACCGAACATGGTCGCCATGCATATCCACGGCCATCACCTTCGCCTTCAGGTAGGCTTCTGTAACTTCACGGTAGTTCATCAGGTAGCCTGTTGTTGACTTAAACATGCTTATTGCAACCACCGCCAATGCAAATCGGAGCAGGGTTCTCCGCGTGTCCGCCGCTATTCGCTGTATGGCGAGGCAACAAAAGGGAATGCAGAGGAGTGGAAGCTTATCCTGAATAACCTTCAGCCACCAGCGCAGATCTTCGCTCCAAAGGATCGTCAGCAGCGGAATGAAAAACAGGATCAACATGCCGCAGAGGTAGGTCGATTTCCTGATGTTTTTCCAATTGTCTTTGATGTTCACGAACATCAGCGAAAGGACGATCATCAGCCCCATGCCGATAGACAGCAGCGCCCGACTCCAAAAGACGCCCGTCCACATCAACGCAATGCTGAAGGGAATCCCAAAACGCTCCCAATGCCGGGCTGCTTGCATGAATTCGGTAATTTTGAGGTCTGGTCGACGACCGAAATTAGAACGCAAATGCCGAAAACAGACGAACAGGCTCAGGAACTTTGGGATCGGGCATTGCTGGGGGATGTCCGCAGCATCGCCCGTTGTCTGTCGCTCATCGAGCGGGATGGTCCTGAAATCACAGATCGTCTGGCTCGGCTTCCCGTAACATCCGACCGTCGCATCATTGGTATTACAGGACCGCCGGGTGCCGGTAAGAGTACCTTAACAGATGCGCTCATCAGCGAGATGCAGCACGCCGGACTGCGGGTGGCCGTACTTTGTGTGGATCCCAGTTCTCCGTTTCATCAGGGCGCATTGTTGGGCGACAGGATACGGATGAACCGCTGGCATGATCATCCCCATGTCTACATCCGTTCCCTGGCGAGCCGCGGCAGCCTGGGGGGATTGCATCCCGCCATCTGGGAAATGGCCAGTTTTCTGTCAGCTTGTCCGTTCGACCGCATCATCATCGAAACAGTAGGCGTAGGTCAGAGCGAAGTGGATATCGCGGCATTGGCAGACTTGACGGTGGTCGTACTCGTGCCTGAATCCGGGGATGAAGTGCAAACGATGAAAGCCGGTCTCATGGAAATCGCGGATATCTTTGTAGTCAACAAGAGTGACCGGCCCGATGCGGACCGTTTCCTGCGCACCCTGCGTCAACTGATTCCTGCCATGGACCACGATGGCCATTCGCAGATTCCGGTCGTGGCAACCGTGGCTGATCATGGGACAGGTGTGGCCCGGTTGACGGAGGTAATTGAAGCGGGATTGAAAAAAGCACCTCATCCGGCAGACCGGCTTCGTATTTGGACCGACCGCGCCCTTCATCTCATTCGGAAAAAACGGATGAAAGACCTGCAAAAGGAAGACCTTCGCGCAGCAATCAAGGAGGCGCTCAACAAAGAAGCGTTCAACTTGTATAGATTCATTGAAAAATATTGACTTATGGATACCATTCCGAATGAAGGATTTCCCATCGCAGCTAAGAATGAACCCTGTTGTGTACAGGTAGAAGCAGGTAAAACCATCGCCTGGTGCACCTGCGGTTTGAGTGAAAAGCAGCCCTTCTGCGACGGACGCCACAAGCAGATCGAAGGCATGCCTTACAAGAGTCTGAAAGTCACTTTCGAAAAAGAGGAGGAAGTGTGGCTCTGCCAGTGCAAACAGACCAAGAATCCGCCATACTGTGATGGAAGCCATCGGAATCTGAAGGCTGAATAAGCCGAAGACATCGACTGATTTATTTCCCTGTCAACCTGACCGCATGCAAACTGATTTTCTCGTCATAGGTTCCGGCATCGCAGGACTCACCTTTGCTTTGAAGGTGGCGGAAGCCTGTCCGGATAAGCGTGTGACGGTCATCACCAAGACCATTTCAGACGAAACCAACACCAAGTATGCGCAGGGCGGGGTGGCTGCTGTATGGGACGAGGATTCGGATGATTTCAACAAACACATCGAAGACACACTCATTGCAGGCGATGGGCTCTGCCAGCAAGAAACAGTTGAGGTCGTTGTAAAGGAAGGCCCCCAGCGGGTGCGCGAGATCATTCAATGGGGGGCGCGTTTCGACAAGGATGCTGATGGAGATTATGCCCTGGGAAAGGAAGGAGGACACAGCGAATCCAGGATCCTGCATTACAAGGATGTCACCGGTAAAGAGATGGAGCGCGCGCTGCTGGAAGCCGTTCGTCTTCGTCCGAACATCGAAGTCCTCAGTCATTGGTTTGTGGTAGATCTTATCACCCAGCATCATCTGGGATATCTCGTGATGAAATCGACGCCAGACATCCAGTGTTTCGGGGTGTATGCGCTCAATCTGCAGACAAATCGCATCGATAAGATCCTCGCCGGCATCACCGTATTGGCGACAGGTGGTAACGGTCAGATTTATCGGACCACCACCAACCCGGCCATCGCCACAGGCGACGGCGTCGCGATGGTTTATCGTGCGAAGGGCCGCATTGAGAACATGGAGTTCATTCAGTTCCATCCTACTGCATTGCACGAACCCCACGTGAAAGGACATTCATTCCTGATCACGGAAGCCGTTCGTGGAGACGGGGGCATATTGCGCAACCATGCCGGCGAGGCCTTCATGGAGCGATACGACGAAAGAAAGGATCTCGCGCCGAGAGATATTGTGGCCCGTGCGATCGACAGCGAGATGAAGATCCAGGGAACCGAGCATGTGTGGCTGGATTGTCGTCACATGGATGCCGATAATTTCAGTCGGCATTTTCCAAACATCCTGGAAAAATGTCGGAGCATCGGCATCGATCCCATGAAAGATTGGATTCCGGTGGCACCTGCGGCCCATTACAGTTGCGGTGGGATCAAGACCGATCTGCAGGGCCGCACAAGTATCCGGCACCTCTATGCGGCCGGAGAATGTGCTTCCACGGGCCTGCACGGGGCAAACCGGCTGGCCAGTAATTCCCTTCTGGAGGCGATGGTGTTCGCCCACCGCATCAGTGAGGACGCCGCGGTTGAAATCAATCGGGTGGTTGTCCGACAGGATATACCCGACTGGGATGAAGCCGGCACCACAGAACCCCGTGAAAAGATCCTCATTACCCAAAGTCTGAAGGAGCTTCAATGGCTGATGTCCGACTATGTGGGTATTCTCAGGTCTGATATGCGTCTGCAACGGGCCAGTCGACGACTTGATCTGCTGCATGAGGAGACGGAAGCGCTGTATCAAAAGACCATCCTGTCTCCCCAACTTTGTGAACTTCGAAACATGATCACCGTATCCTATCTCGTCGTGAAGGGTGCCCAATTCAGAAAAGAAAGCAGAGGGCTTCATTACAACACGGATCATCCGTACAAGCAGCGGTTGGTGCAGAATATCGTTCTTTGATTTTTCAATCATTTCGGCTTCAGTCAACGCATCCACATGTATTATCTGGTCAACGCACTGCTGTATCTGCTGTCATTACTTCCCTGGTTCATCATATACGGGTTGTCGAATGTGCTGTACATCATGGCCTTCCATGTCTTCGGTTACCGTAAACAGGTGGTGTTGGAAAACCTGCGGAGGGCTTTCCCTGAAATGTCTGATGAAGCACGTCTGAACATCGCGCGCAGGTTCTACCACAATTTCACTGACACATTGATGGAGACCATCAAGATCATCAGCTTGAGTGACCGGGCGTTCGATCGGCATTTCAGCGTGAACGAGAAGACGATGGCAATGATCACCGGCATCGTCAAATCCGGGCGTACCTGCCAGATACATGCCATGCATAATTTCAACTGGGAATATGTAAACCTCGGGGTCGCAAAAGCGTTGGAGATCCCCTTTCTTGGCGTTTA
The DNA here is from genome assembly GCA_041167815.1 of Bacteroidota bacterium. GTDB lineage: Bacteria > Bacteroidota > Bacteroidia > Chitinophagales > Chitinophagaceae > Pollutibacter. The sequence continues at coordinate 14,730 of JBEEMB010000318.1, forward strand.
CATGCCCTTGAAAAACAAGGTGTTGGAACGTATCTTCCGTCGTTTTCGCCATCGTTATGGAACCATACTCGTTCCCGCCACCGCTTTCAAAAGAAATTTCGAACAGGTGGAACGTGAATATGCCAGTACAAACTATGCGCTCGCCCTCGTGGCGGATCAAAGTCCCGGCAAACCAAATGAGGCCTGGTGGTTGAATTTTTTCGGGACACCTACCGGCTTCATCCCCGGTCCGGAACGGGCGGCAAGGGATCGTAAACTGGGCGTTGTATTTGCCCATTTCTATAAAATCCGCAGGGGTCTTTACACTTTCGATGCCGTGCTGGCAACAGAAGACGCATCCACAACCGCACCCGGTGAACTTACGTTGTCCTATGCCCGCTATGTGGAAGATTGCATCCGCAAGCGTCCGGATAATTATCTATGGAGTCACCGGAGATGGAAGCACGCTTATAAACCCGAGTATGCGGATCGGGTGCTGGAGCCATTGAAGGGCATCAATTGAGCTTGTCCGTCTCTTTTTCGATGGGAATACCCTTCTGTTTACGAATTACATCCCATCCGCCATCCACCGTTCGCAGTTGGGTGTACCCCTGATGCAGCAGCACAGATGCAGCCATCATACTCTTTTCGTCGGAACTGCCGCAGATATAGAGATGTTGTTCCTCTTCAATGAGTGACAGTGTCATCGTATCCGACAGACTGCGCATCGGAATATTCATGGCATCGCGCACATGCCCTTCTGCAAATTCTGCTTCGGTTCGGACGTCTACCACCAGCAGGCGTTCGTCGTACGGCAGATCCATCGCCAACTCATCTGCTTCTACCCTGATCACCAGATGGAATTCTTGATGGTTTGCCAGCCAGGCATCCATTCCTCCTTCAAGCCATCCAAGCGGTATCGAGCGTCCGCTTCGATCGAGTTGTTCTGCCATTGATGTTGCATCCTGTTCATCACATACCAACAGAATTTTTCTGCCAGACGGAATGAGTGTGGTCAGCCACTGCTCGAAATATTCATTGAAAGAAATCAGGATGGCTCCGGGAATATGGCCTTCGGCAAACACATCGGCATGACGGCCATCCAACACGATAATGTTTTCATCTTCGTCCATCAACTTCTTGAAATCCAATGAATTGAGCGCGCGCATCTGCTGGTATTTGATCCGGAAAAAATCATTCCGGGATGCGAAACTACGTCAAAACTGTTGGGATTGGACGGATAGCATCATCTGCTAGCTGAGCAGGGTCTCTACAAAACTGTTGATCCGACGAACCCGCTCCTCATTGATGCGATAGTAGATGAACTTGCCATCCCTTTCTGCCTTCACAATACCGGCGCGACGTAATATGGCCAAGTGCTGAGAGGCAACCGACTGTTCCAGTCTCAGTTGGACATAAAGCTCGGTCACCGTCATTCGTTGTTGTTCCTCCAACAATTTGATCATCTGTTGCCGGAGTTTGTGATTGAGCGCGCGCAATACAAGCGCTGCCTTTTTGATACTCAGGTAGTCGATTTGGAGTGGTCCTTCCATGGATGAACCCGGTGCTGTTGTGGACGACGGGTTTGATGGGTTACTGGTATTGTTCATACGGCATATTGGGGGCTTACACGGATCAATACGGATTTAAAAAACTAAGTTATGTAAGAATGGGGCATGGCGTTTGTATATGATCGGACATTTTAATGTGCCTTAGTCATTTGTAGTATCTCATCAGCCCTGCATCATGGTACTGTAAAACGCTTTCCCGTAAAAAGGTTCCGCATAAGCAGTTTCAGCGAAATCTTGACGAGCAAAAGAAGCCATTCCAAGCCGCACCAGTTCCACACCCCCAGCAGTAAGTGCTGAGTAGCAGGCATTTGGGTGAGTGCAGATCTCTTTGAATTTTTGGGAACCATTTCCAAAGAACAGCATTTGTCTGTCTTCCAGCCACCCGTTGAAACTGTCGGCTGTCAGGATCATGGGTGAAGATGGCATGATGGCTTGTCCGTATGCATCAAAGATGGCCGTGAACACTTCCATCCTCCTGGCATCTATCATCGGGCAACGCAGCATTTCCGCAGGATATTCGGTTGCTCCGGCAGCCATCCAAACCAGGGTATTGCAGGTGATCAGTGGAATGGATCCCGCGTAACAGAGTCCCTTGGCAGCAGCCATGCCTACGCGAAGTCCTGTATAGGATCCTGGTCCCTCCACTACCTGGACAGCTTCCAGGTCGGTCATCTTCATTCCGGTTTCTTTCAACAATTCCCGGATGCTGACATGCAGGAACGATGCATGATCCCGTTGGTTGGGGTTGGTCCGCTGTCCGAGCAACGCATCACCGTCCGACAGACAGATGATAGCTGTTTCCAATGCGGTATGGATGTGCAGGATTTTCGCCATCTGTCGCTTGGGTATGTTTCGTTTTATTGAATACATGGTAAAGGATGGTTGATTTTCCCGTCAATTTGGGTGATCAGCGCCTTCATCCGCTACCTTT
>JBEEMB010000319.1:0-2568 GCA_041167815.1 Bacteroidota bacterium
AGATCTGATGCTGACAATGAATTAGCCAACAATTCATTCAGTCTTTCCGGCACATCCCCGGAAAAATAAATATGAATATCCCGGATGCCCAACTGCTCCAGGCATGCTTTGAGCATAGGCGAATTGGAATCATATACCTGTCCATATCCCAGTGGATCTCCTGCCTTTTGAAGTTCATTGCCTGTGACGATGATGGATACACGAGGAGCAGGTATCACAAGGGCGGAGGCGATGCCCATACCGGACAGGAATCCAATCCTGGGGGGATTGAGCACGCTGCCTGACGTCAATGCCAGCGAACCCTTTGCGATTTCCGATCCGGGGCGTCTGACATTATCACCGGCCTTGATGATCGATGCGTCGAATTCCAATCTCCCATCAACCAATCTGGCTTTCTCCTGTGGTAACACAGTGTCCGCGCCATTGGGCACAGCAGCACCCGTGAAGATCCTGGAAGCCATGCCCTGAGCCAGTGAAATTGATCTGGCATCACCTGCCGCCACTTCTCCTTCCAGTTGATAGGAATGCGAGGACTCGTTGTACGCAAACGCATATCCGTCCATACTCGATTGAGGAAATGCCGGGATGTCGTAATCTGATCGCAGATCCTCGGCTAGTACCAAGCCTGTTGCTCCCGCGAGTATTTTTTTCTCGGGAGATAAGGGCCGGACATTTGAACGGATCATCTCCAATGCCCGCTGCACGGTTATCATTTTTTCCATCAATAATTCATTTGGATACATAGACACATTATTCAACCAATGATGAATCTAAGTGCAAAGAAGTTGTTCGAATAATGCCGCCCTGTACACTTTTAAAAGCATTTTTTCCGCTTTGCGTATCACCCTCCGATTGTGATCATACTTCGGTTCTCAAGTCTCGAAGTTTCGATCTTCTCCAGATCTGTGGTGAATTGACCACCGAGCGCCTGCTTTTTATCACGAATACTTTGATAGATCAACGGCACGATATCCATCCCTTCTCTGAAGGGTGACAGAAGGTCAGTTTCCGTCGTGGAAAACAGGCAGTTCTTCATTTTCCCATCTGCAGTCAGTCGCATCCGGTTGCAGTCTCCGCAAAATGGAGCACTCATCGTGCTGATCACAGCGAAGGTTCCCAGGTGACCGGGTATGATGTATTTCTTCGCAGTTTCGTGCTTCTCCCGTTCCAGCGGAAGCACATCGAACGTATCCGTGGCCACTTCCAGGATCTGTTGCCAGGTCATTACGCGTTCACTGTTCCAGCGGTTACCACTGAAAGGCATGAACTCGATGAATCGCACATGGATCGGTTCATCTTTGGTCAAACGGAGAAAATCGATGATTTCGCCGTCATTCAATCCCTTCATCACCACCACATTCACTTTGATGTGCAAACCTTCTTGAATGGCCAGTGAAATATTGCTGCGCACACGGTCATACTGGTCTCTTCTGGTCATCAGCATGAAGCGGTCCTTATCCAGCGTATCCAGACTGATATTGAGCGAAGTGATACCGGATAATTTGATCACATCTAAGAACTCGTGCAACCGCGTCCCATTGGTGGTCAGAGTGAGCCTGATATCCAATGCTCCAAGTCGACGGATGATTTCCGCTGCGTCTTTGCGCACTAAGGGTTCTCCGCCTGTGAGTCGTATTTTTTTGACACCATGGGCCACAAATACTTTGGCGATGGCTTCTATTTCGTCCACTTGCATCAGTCTGCTCGCCGGTGTGAATGCATATTCTTCCTCCGGCATACAATAAAAGCAACGAAGATTGCAGTTGTCTGTCAGTGATATACGCAGATAGTCATGTTCCCTGTTGAAGCCGTCGACAAACATTTAATTTATTTTGATTGAGCGAGTGGCCGGTAATTGTCTAACCTCATAAATCACACCTTCTCTTGAATGGATGACATCAGATTTATCTCGCAACATGCCTCCTCTTTTTTGTGTGATTACTGCCTGAATCTCAGATACGATGCTTAAGGCTATTTCCTCCGGAGTTTCGGAGCCCAGATCTAGTCCGGAGGGCCCGTAAATTCTGCTCAGCATTTGATCATCAATATTTATCCCAGACGCTTCCAGATCACCAATCATGCGATTGAGTTTCTTTTTAGGTCCAAGCATGCCGATGTATGGAACCGGAGTGCCGAGGAGGGCTTTGAGCATCCCGTAGTCATAATGATAATTGTGGGTCATCATAATGATCGCAGTACGTTCATCAATGGGTATTTGTTCAAGTACAGCCTCGGGTTTGCTGACCAGCACCTGGCATGCGACACTGAATCTGTCTGTACGGGCATGACTATTTCGGCCATCTACAACCCTGACATCCCAGCCGAGTATAGCGGCCATTTGAGTTAGTGGAATTGCATCATTCCCGGCTCCAACGACCACCAGCGAAATATTTGGATGAAGAAACTCAAAGAATGCAGTGAATTTTTGATGATTATATTGATAATCAACAAACAGCGAACGCTTTTGTTCCCATGCGTAACGGGCGTCTTTCAGCATGTCATCCTGGAGTTCAGGTATCGGGATGGCTCCATGTATGCTTTCATCTGCTTCCATGAGCATACAGGTAC
>JBEEMB010000356.1:0-2937 GCA_041167815.1 Bacteroidota bacterium
CAAACTTTGGGATGATATATCTGATCAATCCGCCTTGCACAATGGCCACTAAAAATCCAACAAAAGCCAGGGAATAACCAATCATGCGCTCATCCCATCCAAACTTACCCATATTATAATAGCTCCAGGTAGTCTGCACAGCATGTATGGCAATGTAAACCAAACTCAAAGACAACACGAGACTGGATATAGCCGGATACTTTCGCAAATGCTTCAAACTGCCAAAAGGATGGGCACGCTTCCAATCGAATGGCCTCCTACGCTCGGCCGGCAGCGATTCAGGAAGGACAAAATATCCATACAGCCAGTTCAGAAATGCCAGACCCGCAGACACCATGAACGGCACCCTGGATCCCCATTGGCCAAGCACACCGCCCAACAAGGGACCAATGATGAAACCAAGTCCAAACATGGCCCCCATCAGTCCGAAATACTGGGCACGTTTGTCGGGTGTACTGATATCAGCAATATATGCCGAAGCCGTCGTGATGCTCGCTCCCGTGATACCTGCTAAAATCCGGCCCACAAACAACCATCCAATGGTTGGAGCCACTGCCAGCAAAATGTAATCAAGCCCAAATCCAAACAGTGACATCAATAATACCGGACGACGACCAAATCGGTCGCTCAGATTCCCCAGGATGGGTGCACAGAGGAATTGCATCACCGCATAAGAAAACATCAGCCAACCCCCGATAGCAGACGCTTGCGACAAATCTCCGCCGATCAACTCTCGTATGAGTGCGGGCAAGACAGGAATGATGATGCCTAAGCCGATGATATCAATGAGGACGGTGACCAGGATGAAGCCCAGTGCTGCCTGCCCGGTTTTCCTGGACATGGGAAACAAATATTTGGTGAGATGCTAATCAGGCAAGTTCCTCGGAATCATACACAACCACCCGCTCCCACAAATGCGAACAAGTGGCGATGAATTCCAAATGCATCGGATGCTCCTGATAGACTGCCTCGTCAGCAGCACTGTCAAACATATTCAACCAGGAAACTGAATAGCTCGCATCGATCACGGATCTGTTCGTGTCTGCTGGTTTGCCAATATGAAAGGACTTGATCTGGGGTACAGCGCTCAATTTTTGAAGCCCATCGACTAAAGCCTGCAAATCTTCCGCACTCGACGGATTCTTCAGCCAGAAATAAACATGATGTACGAACATATCAGTTGGTGGTTGAATGGTGATGAAGAAGCGGCAAGATAACCCAATTTCCGGGTCAAATCATCTAATTGATGATGAACGGTCGGGGTCAGACAACACTACAATCATCGAATCGCCCGGATCTAGTCTTGGATTCCCTCTGTTATTTTTCGTGCCACATCCCGATGAAAGCGAGGCTGGAGAATCCTCCGCTCATCTTCGGGATTGCTTAAAAAAGCCACCTCCACCAGGCAATTAGGGTACTCTGTGGGTCCGCTGAGTGCGAAATTGAAATGACCGACATTGCCGTATTCCTCCAACCCAAGTTCAAGCATCCGCTTCAAAATCGACTGCGACAATGGCCTGAAGCCGATATGCCTGTAAAATGTACTGGTTCCCCTGATAGAATCCACGGATGAAGAATTCAAATGTATGCTGACCATCAAATCCGGATCGATCGCGCGCAGTGCCAATATGCGGGAAGGCATATCCAGCGTGGTATCTGTCGTTCTGGTCATGAACAAGTTTTTATTCCCCTTCTTTCGAAGCGTCTTCTCTAACTCCTTTGCCATCAGCAGTGTGTAATCCTTCTCCAGCACGCGCGAAGTCGTTCCGGCAGCACCCGTATTGGAACCACCATGACCAGCATCAATGGCGATCCTCAGTTTACGCATGTCTTTTGATAAAGGTGGCCGGCGAACCCTGACCACCAAACGGTTGCCGGTCGAATCATAATACAATAGATGTCCCCAATGCTGGCTTCCCTGTATATCAATATATATCCGAAGGACATCATCCTCCAGCTGTTCATACCAGGTATTTCGGATCACTTTGGCGGATTTAAGCTGCGTAAGCCAGTTCGTGTTACTCGTCACGCCGAATACATCCACGATGAGCCGATTCGGTTCGGGGCGCATCAGCGTTCGATAAGGCAGCTTTTCCGGAAGAGAAATTCGCACATAATCATATCTGTCGTCGCCATGTACCCGGATGCTTCCACTGAGCGGCACGGCAGGCAACTTCCTGACCGGCATAGCCGGGCGTACACTCGTCTTGGATATATAGGCCTGATGACGCTCCGATAAACGGACAATATAATCTGCACCCAAGCTGTCTACCACCCTCAGAAGCACCTGCGAATCCAGGTACGTCATTTTGGCGCCTCCCAACCGGTCATCACCCGGTCCATATTCCAGAAAAGGGAGTGGCCCGGTTGTTCTGACAAGAAAATCCTTTTGCTGCACATCCTGTGAAATAGCAGTCAAATGAACCCCAGTCAGGATTGACAAGCAGAAAAAATGCAAAGATGTTTTGAAAATTTTCATCAACTATGGCATTGATTACCTGAGTATTGTAAACCAACCTGAGTTCAGGAATATCAGGTTGTATAATATTCAAATGTTTTACGTCGTTAAAGATACCCGACCAAACAGCATACAATCAAAAAAATTCGTCTCGATGAAATTCCAATTGTTCCGTGGACTCAGCGAAGGACTCAGCCTTACCAGCACCTTCATTCTGCTCATCCCCATCCTGATACTGGCATTCAGTTCAATCAGGAAAAGAAAGTATTCGAAACCACTGCTGATATCTCTCAGCGTGCTGTTTATTACCGGACTTATTCAAAACCAGTTGTTGTATCCGGTAAGCGAAGACACATCTGAGATGGCCGGGCTTTTTGCACTGATGATCCAACCACCCCTCGCATTTTACTTTCTCTTTGGTTTCATCACCAAGGAAGAATCCAAAAAAGACATGGTGGCCGGCATCACGGTGTTTATTG
>JBEEMB010000361.1:0-3853 GCA_041167815.1 Bacteroidota bacterium
ATGCGACTGTTATTCCCGCGCTATATGGGGAATCTTTTCCTGGTATTCAGAAACGTCGTTCATCGTCAAAAGCAGTTAAGAGACCAGGTGGCTCAGAACGCATTGCCATCCCTTTTACTGAATATGTTCTTTTGTATCAGTGGTGGCATTTTCCTCTTTTTTCTATGGCGTCCTGATTTATCAAACACTCAATGGCCTCCGTACAGGGCCATTTTTGCGCTGATTGCATTACTTATGGCGATTGGTTTGGGTAAATACATGCTTGTCATGCTCACCGGGTGGCTGTCGGGCCGACCGAAAGAAGCTACTTCCTACATGTTCATCGTATTCATGATCAACAAAGTTGGAGGGATATTGCTATTGCCTGTTTCGTTGATGCTGGCATACAGGATGGATGCCGACAGGGCAATTTGGATAAACATTGCCTGGATACTGGTGGGAATCCTTTTCATGATCCGTATGTTCAGAGCCTATGATTATGTAAGTAAGTCTCTCAAAATCAATATACTGCATTTTATTTTCATGGTATTTTCCTTTGAAGTATTACCAATTCTGTTGATCGGAAAAGCCTTGGGCAACCTTTTTTTATAAAAAGCGTAACTTTGCAGCAGGAATCATACATGGCAAAGAAAGGGTTAAACACACCAGCACAGCCGGGTACAGCTATCAAAAAGATCCTGATTACCCAGCCCCGTCCGGACTCTGACAAATCTCCTTACTTCGAGCTGGCGAGAAGATACCAGGTGGAGATGGATTTTCATCCATTCATCAGACTGGAAGCCATCCCGGCCAAGGACTTCCGAAAGCAGAAGATCGACATCGCCCAGTATACAGCAGTCATCTTCACCAGTCGAAATGCCATTGATCACTTCTTCCGCATTTGTGAAGAAATGAAGGTGGTGGTTTCGCAGGACACCAAATATTTCTGCATCTCCGAAGCCGTCGCCCTGTATCTGCAAAAATTCATACTGTATCGTAAGCGCAAGGTCTTTTTCGGTTCTGACGGAACCAACAAATGCTTGTTTGATGTCATCAACAAGCATAAGGAAAACGAAAGATTCCTCTATCCCTGTTCTGAAAACCAACAGGATAATGAAATCATGAACTGGCTGAAATCGCATCGCTGTGAGTTTGCCACCCCCTTCATGTATCGAACCATCAGCAATGATGTGCGTGAATTAATCGTCTCCCAGCAATTCGATGTGATCTGTTTCTTTACCCCTAGCGGCGTCAAGAGCCTGATTGACAATGTCCCCGGCTTCTCTCAAAACGGAATGTACATTGGCGCTTTTGGCAGTAATACCTCAAGGGCCGTCGAAGAAGCAGGTTTATCGCTGCATATCAAGGCTCCAGAACCACAGGTTCCTTCCATGGTGGCGGCACTGGAACGCTTCCTCTCAACCATTCGTGCCGCTGAATAAGCGAAACGCATCCTCAACTATCCTCAAGGTTTTATTTTCCGCGCAACTTGCTTTTGGCATAGTATTTGTTTCGTGTAACAAGCGCTGTTTGACCGCAGCTGCTCATATCGCGCTTTATACCCGGACTTTGAATGGATTGAAGTGGGGGTAAGGTGAAAATGAGTGGCCAACCTTAACAGTTTAGTGGCAATAAGCGCGCATCGATGAGCGTTCTTCAATGATACGAGGTTGGTTTAAACCTTGTTAAATAGAGTACAGGCTTGTTGTTGCAGCGAAAAGGACTTGGAATTGGATTATATTTGTCAGAATCTATAAGAATCAGAACCATATGCGAGTGAAGTCATTTTTGACCCGTCTGTCGGTTGTTGTAGCGGTCGCTTCTCTTTCTGCCAGTTGCAGTAAGCTGGGTAAAGGAAATGCAAAGGGCGTACCCAACGATGGTCAGCTACATGGCGTGTCTTCCGGCGCGCGATACACACCCTGGCGTCCGGTTGGGATGGTTTACGTCCCTCAGGGCACATTTCACATGGGGCCCAGTGATGAGGATGTGAACTACGCTTTCACGGCACGCAACAAGCAGATTTCCATCAATGGATTTTGGATGGATGCCACCGAAATCACCAATGACGAATACCGTCAGTTTGTGAACAGGGTTCGTGATTCCATCGCTGCTACCATTCTGAATTACAAGAAACCAGGCGGTGACGGTGTCGAACTGATCGACTGGAAGAAGGCTAGCACTATCAAGTGGAGTGATTCGAAGATCCTCGAACAGCTCAATGCCATGTTGTTGACGCCGGACAACCGCGTCTTCGGAAAGAAGGAATTGGATGCCAACAAGCTTGTTTATCGCTCCGAGGTATTTGATTTCAAAGAGGCGGCCAAGCGTGAGAATGATAAGAAGCCCCGCTCTCAGTTCATCATCAAGGAGGAAATTCCTGTTTACCCTGACACACTCGTATGGGTTCGTGATTTCTCCTATTCTTACAATGAACCAATGTCTCGCAGATATTTCACCCATCCCGCGTTCGGAAACTATCCGGTGGTTGGGGTAAGCTGGAAGCAGGCTTCTGCTTTCTGTGTATGGCGCACCCAATACATGAATTCATTCCTCGAGGAGCGCAAGCGGACACCTGAAAATGATTATCGCCTGCCTACAGAAGCAGAATGGGAATATGCCGCCCGCGGTGGACGCTCCCAGTCTCCTTATCCCTGGGGTGGTTACTATCTCCGCAACAAGAAGGGTTGCCTGTTGGCTAACTTCAAACCAGGTCGCGGCAACTATCCCGAAGACGGCGGCTTCTACACAGTACGCGCAGATGCCTACTGGCCCAACGATTTCGGTCTGTACAACATGGCAGGCAACGTGGCAGAATGGACATCCTCACTGTATTACGAAGGGGCCTACAACTTTCAGCATGATATGAACCCGGATATCCGGATGAATGCCGGAAAGAACGCGCCACATCGTATGAAGCGTAAAGTGGTTCGTGGCGGAAGCTGGAAGGATGTAGGTTATTATCTGCAAACCAGCACCCGTAACTACGATTACCAGGATACCGCGAAATCCTATATTGGATTCCGTTGTGTGATCGACCTGGCACCAGAACAAGGCAAGAAGAAATTCTAATCCATTTCCCTCAGGACAGCTAAACAAAACAGAACAGTCATAAATTCAGAATCATGGCAGGAGCATCCAAGTCCACAGACAAAATCGTTAACATCATCGTGTGCGTAGGCGCAGCCGTCGTTATCATCGGAGCCTGGGCAAAAATCCTTCACTTGTCCTTTGCGGACATCATGCTCACCGTAGGTCTGCTTACGGAAGCATTGATCTTCATTGTATATGCATTCCTACCCCCTCCCGGTTCTGAAATGGCTGAGCTTGTCAAAGCCCTTCCCAAAGCAGGGGCTGATGCAGGTACTCCCGGCCTCCAGGCAATGGATAAAATGCTTCAGGAAGCAGACATCACTCCGGTAAGCCTCCGTCGCCTGAGCGAAAATTTCGGTAAGCTCGGCAGCACCGTGGAAAACATGTCTCAGATAGCTGATGTGTCTGCAGCAACTGCCGACTACACCACCAAAACCAAAGAAGCTGCCACCGCGCTCGGTAATATGAAGGATGCATATGTAAATGCAACCCAAACCGCCAAGCATTTCGGTGAAGCTGCTGAAGGCACCAAGAATTTCCACGAGCAGGTTCAGTCACTCACCAAGAACCTCGGTTCACTCAACACCATTTATGAGCTTGAACTTCAGGACACCAACAATCACCTGAAGGCCATGAACTCTTTCTACAGCAACCTGGTCAATGCTTCCCAGACCATGCAGGGAAGCGTGGCGGATGCACAACGCGCTCAGGAGCAGATCGCACTGCTCGCCAAAAACCTGGGTAACCTGAACAATGTCTACGGCAATATGCTGGCAGCCAT
>JBEEMB010000359.1:0-4198 GCA_041167815.1 Bacteroidota bacterium
GTGTTGCTCAATTTCATCGATGATATTCGCGAGCATAATGATTGTTCGGTTGAAGAAGCCGTGCGCATCGCGCTGAAAAGGGTGGTCGGAGCCTATGTCATCGTCATTCTCGACCGCGACCATCCCGATACCCTCATCGCCGCCCGAAAAGGCAGTCCCCTGGTCATCGGAATTGGCAAAGGCGAGCATTTCCTGGCCTCCGACGCCTCTCCCATCATCGAATACACCAAAGAAGTCGTGTACATCAACGACTATGAGCTGGCGATCATCCGACCGGATGAACTCATATTGAAGAACCTCGGAAACGAGACCATCACGCCATACATCCAGAAGCTTGACCTCGAATTGGCGGCGATCGAAAAAGGCGGATTCGATCATTTCATGATCAAAGAGATCTTCGAACAACCCAACACCATATTTGACTGTCTGCGTGGGCGGCTGGAATTGGAGCTGGGACGCATCCGCATGAAAGGTGTGGAAGAGCACATGGACAGGCTGTTGAAGGCAGACCGCATCATCATAGTGGCCTGCGGGACCAGCTGGCATGCGGGACTGGTGGCGGAATATCTTTTCGAAGAACTCTGCCGCATTCCTGTGGAAGTGGAATATGCATCAGAATTCCGATATAGAAATCCGGTGATCAGACCGGGTGATGTGATCATTGCCATCTCACAAAGCGGAGAAACAGCGGACACACTCGTTGCCATCGAAAAAGCAAAGGAACAGGGCGCCCTGATCTTCGGCGTACTGAACGTGGTGGGATCATCCATTGCCCGGGCCTCTCATGCCGGCGCTTACACGCATGCCGGCCCGGAGATCGGGGTGGCCAGCACCAAGGCTTTCACGGCACAGCTGGCGGTTTTGACCATGATGGCGATCAAGATAGCGATGGAAAAAGGCACCATAGATGCCATCCGTTCCCGTCAGTTGTTGAACGAACTGGCGGAGATCCCGGAAAAAGTCCGCCAACTGCTGGAAAACACGGACGATATCAAACGCATCGCCCTGAAATACGCAAAAGCCAGGGATTTCCTCTACCTGGGCCGTGGTTATAATTTCCCGGTAGCATTGGAAGGGGCCCTGAAACTGAAGGAGATCTCATACATCCATGCGGAAGGTTATCCGGCGGCCGAGATGAAACATGGCCCCATCGCGCTGGTTGACGAACATCTGCCTGTTGTATTTATTGCCACCCGCGACGCATATCACGAGAAGATCATCAGCAATATCCAGGAGATCAAGGCCAGAAAGGGGCAGGTCATCGCTGTGGTATCGGAGGGTGATACCGTCATTCCTCAGATGGCTGATGACGTGATCTTCGTTCCGTCAGCCGATGAAGTGGTCGCCCCACTATTGTCGGTCATCCCGATGCAACTGCTGGCCTATCACATCGGCGTTGAACTGGGTCTGGACGTTGACAAACCCCGGAACCTCGCCAAGAGTGTGACGGTCGAATGATGAACACCCCGCTTTTCCGGCGGACCAACCAGACATACCATGAACCAAATTCAAAAGCGTCCGATACAAACGATCGGTTACGGATTCATTGCGGATGCATATCTCCCGAAAGGGAAGGATGAATATCACTTGCGAGACCGTCAGAACGGAAAGACATCTGCACACCGACAACTGAAAGCATTTGAGATCGAGGCACTCGTGCGGAATAACAATACGTCGGATGACTGGAACCGGATCCTGGTATCAGAGGCCTTCAATCCGGATTTGGTGCGTAACTGCAAGTTTTTCGGTTTGGTTCGGATCGGCCGACTGGAGCCCTGGTTTCTGGAATACCATAATTTGCGCGTGCCGGTGGGGCTGTACAACAGCACCATCATCAGTTGCGATCTGGGTGACAATGTCGTGATCAACAACGTCAACTATCTTTCGCATTACATCATTGGAAACGATGTGATCATCGTTAATGTGAACGAGCTGGCCACCACCAGCACTGCGAAGTTCGGCAACGGGATCATAAAGGAGGGGGAATCAGAGCATGTGCGCATCAGGATGGAGGTCTGCAATGAGAATGGAGGCCGGAGCATTCTTCCTTTTGATGGGATGCTGCCGGGTGATGCATTCCTTTGGTCGAAATACCGGGATGACGCCAGACTGATGGCGGCATTTGAGGTATTCACGGAGCGGACCACCGACCGGCAGCGTGGTTATTACGGAGTGATTGGAGACAGAACCGTCGTCAAAAACTGCAAGATCATCAAGGATGTGCGCATCGGCAGTGATGCCTATCTGAAAGGAGCCAATAAGATAAAAAATGTCACGATCAACAGTTCGCCCGAAGCCATGTCGCAGGTCGGAGAAGGCTGTGAGCTCGTGAACGGGATCATCGGATATGGCTGTCGGGTATTCTATGGCGTGAAGGCGGTACGTTTCGTTATGGCATCCCATTCCCAACTGAAATATGGCGCGCGACTGATCAACGCCTATCTGGGTAACAACGCGACCATCAGTTGCTGTGAAGTATTGAATGCGCTGATCTATCCCTTCCATGAACAGCATCACAACAACTCTTTTCTTTGCGCGGCCCTGGTGATGGGCCAGTCGAACATGGCGGCCGGCGCCACGATCGGCTCCAACCACAATTCCAGGGCGAATGACGGGGAACTCGTAGCGGGACGCGGCTTCTGGCCGGGCCTCTGCGTGAGCCTCAAGCATAACTCCAGGTTCGCGAGCTTCAGCATCCTGGCGAAGGGAGATTATGAAGCGGAGATAAAAAACCCATTCCCCTTTTCCTTGATATCACAGGATTTGTCGCGGGACAGACTCCAGGTGATGCCGGGCTATTGGTTCATGTACAATTTGTATGGCCTTTGCCGGAATGAATGGAAGTACCAGAAACGAGATCAACGGACGGAAAAAATCCAGCACATAGAAACCGCATACCTCGCACCCGATAGTGTGAATGAAATGATGGATGCATTATCGTTGTTGGCGGAAAGTACCGGAAGGGCATACCTCACTCAGACGGAAACGGAGGGGATGCATGAACTAGCGTACTTACGCGCTGTTGGAAGATCACTATTGGAATCCGGAGACCCGCTGGTGGATGGGCTTGAAGTGAGGGTGGAAGGCATCGAAAACAGCCATCGGAAAGTGGTGTTGCTGAAAGTACGACAGGCTTATGCGATGTATGTACGTATGCTCAGATTGTATGGCATCGAAGGCCTCCTGGATCATCTCCACGCCCGTCAACCGGAAAATAAAAACGCAACGGATACCCTCCCTTTCAACGCAGTCCGAGACCGCTGGACGAATGTCGGTGGACAGCTGATTCCCGGATCGGAATTGGACAGGTTCAGACAGGAAGTGGGTGAAGGAAAATATAAAAGCTGGGAGGATGTTCATTCGTTCTATCGTCTGCAGGCTGAATCATACCAGCTACAGCGCAACATGCATGCCATGGCCTGCCTGACGGAGCTTGGTGCGATCAATCAAAATACTTTCGATGATGAAAGCCTGCGAAACCTGGCAGCAGAGGCCCTCGAGACAAAAAGATGGATCATGCAAGGCATCCTTGAATCCAGGCAAAAGGACTATGCCAATCCTTTCAGACGGATGGTTTATGAAACCGAAGCTGAAATGGAACAGGTGCTCGGCCGCATAGACGACAATGCATTCATACTGGAACAACAGGCGGCGCTGTCAGCCTTTGAAACGCGAACCAACATGTTGCTTCAACGCCTGAATGCCTGAGTGAACGCTGTATGAAATCTATATTTATATTTATATTTATATTTATATTTATTTTTTTCGGAAGAAGATACGGACAGGCACTCCTTTGAAGTTGAAATTTTCACGCAATTTGTTCTCGAGGTAGTTCCTGTACGGTGTTTTGATATCATCCGGATAATTACAGAAGAACGCAAAGCTGGGCACAACCGTTGGCAATTGTGTGACGTATTTCACTTTGATGGAGTTGCCTCTGACAACAGGCGGGTGATATGATTCGATGGCTTTGAGCATCACATCGTTCAGCTTCGACGTTGGTACTTTCCGCTTACGGTTGTCGTGCACTTCGAGGGCAGTTTCAATGACCTTGAAAATTCTGACCTTGTCCTTCGCAGAGATGAACAGGACGGGTACATCGTTGAAGGGGGCGAGACGCTGTCTAAGTTCCTTCTCGTAATCCCTGGCGGTATTGGTTTCTTTTTCCACCAGGTCCCACTTGTTGACCAGGAGCAGG
>JBEEMB010000016.1:0-4049 GCA_041167815.1 Bacteroidota bacterium
CATCTTAACACAATCTGCGGGCGTACCGCTGCAGCTCCATGCCTCTACGCCATCCATCAGTTTGACGGGATGTAAGCGCAGTGGTGCGCCAATGGTGATGGCATGTCCCATGCCTGATTGCGGCTTATCCGGCGCTACGATCACCACTTTCCCCAGGTCTTTCACCGCTTCGGCGAGATGCCTGATACCCGGCGCCGTGACGCTGTCGTCGTTCGTGATCAAAATGATCGGAAGCTCTTTGCTTGCACGAGGCTTGCGCTGCTTTTCGTTAGACATAAGAAAATAGGACGGGTTCGTAGTTCCTTCCGCAAAGTAACGTCGATTCAGGCGGTCGGATGTAAAGCGAGCTGAAAAATAAATTTGGAATAGCTAAATAATTTAGTATTTTGCACCAAAATCATTAGCATGGCACAGTCACTTGCCGGCCGCAACCTGAAATATCTGCGCAAGCTCAAGGGAGATACCCAGGAGGAATTCGCGGCACTGTTGAACATAAAGCGTTCATTGCTGGGAGCTTACGAAGAGGAACGGGCGGAGCCGCGTCTGGAAGTGCTGGAGATGGTAAGCGACCAATTCTCCGTCTCCCTCGATGATTTGCTCAGAAGAGACCTAAGCGATCGCGGGCAGAACTATCTGGCACGCCGGCGTGAGCAAAAGATGAGTCAGGATCACAACCTCATTCATTTCGTGCCGGTCAAAGCCGCGGCAGGTTATCTCAACGGATATGCGCAAGATGAATTCATAGATGAATTAAATACGTTCACCCTGCCCATGCTCAGCGGTGGTGAATATCGTGCCTTTGAGATCATTGGCGACAGTATGCTGCCTACACCCAGTGGATCGGTGATCGTAGGGCAGCGCACCGGAAACGATCTCGATGAAATCCGAAACAACCATGCCTATATCGTGGTGAGCCGAACGGAAGGCATCGTTTACAAACGCATCTTAAAAGATGATGATGCCAGAAGCCGGCTGACCCTGGTAAGCGATAATCCTGCATTCCAGCCTTATCAGGTCAACGCGGAAGATATTCTGGAGATCTGGCAGGCGCAGATGGTCATCAGCAAAGTAGCCGTCCAGCAACGCTGGGATATGGGGCAACTCGCCAGCATGGTCAATAACCTACAGCAGGAAGTATCCAGCCTCAAACGAAAGATGAATTGATCCGCCTCGGGCAAAGAACTAAACCTCGTAGATCTCCCGCGCGGCACGGAATGTCTGGCAATGTGCCTCCACAATCGTCCGTACATCCGGGGAATAACCGCCACCCATCGAAACGGCGCAGGGTATGGATCTTTGCTTCAGCGATTGAAAGACGAATTCGTCCCGCATCTTGCATCCCTCCATGCTGACCTTCAGTTTCCCGAAGCGATCGGTCGATAAAATATCTACGCCCGATAAATAAAAAACGAGATCCGGTTGTTGGGCATCCAGGATCTTCGGCAGATGTTCCTCCAACAGACTGAGATATGCTGCATCTGTGACGCCATCATCCAATGGGATATCCAAATGGGAGACCTCCTTCCTGAAAGGATAGTTGTGCGCCCCATGCATACTGAAGGTGAATACTGTTGGATCTCCGGAAAAGATACTGGCCGTCCCGTTCCCTTGATGAACATCCAAATCCACGATTACAACCCGACCAACCTCTCCGGTGGACATTAACAGGCGTGCCGCCACGGCAAAATCATTCAACAGGCAAAAGCCTTCTCCATGATCAGCAAAGGCATGATGCGTGCCACCGGCCACATTCAATGCCACTCCGTTCCTGATCGCAAACCGGGCACAGTCGATGGTTCCCTGGGTGATGATTTTCTCCCTCAACGTCAATACAGGTGACTGAGGAAAACCAATAACCCGCTGTTCTCGTTCAGTGAGGGTCTGATCATTCAGTCGCTGCAGGTATTCCGGCTCATGTGTCAGGAGGATGGTATCATCACTACAAGGCATTGGGGCAAATAAAACTTCTGCCTCGATGGTTCCTTCATGCATCAGCTGACCCGGGATCAATTCATATTTAAGCATCGGAAACCGATGGCCCTCCGGCAACGGATGCGCATAAATGGGATCATAAGCAATACGAAACGTTCGTGCAGGCATCTTCATCATTGTATCTGGATCACCGATCCTAACTCACCTTTTCGTGGATTGGCCGGCAGAATGGCATAAACACAGTCCCCTTTCTGTGGCTCGATCAGGGCAAGACCTGTGAACTTACTGAAGGCCGGAAGTACCGTTATTTCAGGCATTGAGTGAAAACACGATAATCTGAGGGATTGTTTGCCCAGACCGGAAAGTCTGATGCCGGGATGAAGATGACCACAAATTCGATGACGTCCCTGATTTGAACCGGGAACATCTTTCGGATCATGTATGAAATCAAAGACACCTTCAGAAAAACAATGCGCATAGGTTTGAATGCCCAGCGCTTCATAGTCTTTGATTGACAGGATATCGTGGTTCCCCCGCACAAGTAGAATGTCCGCATCGATGGAGTTACGCCATCTTCCAAACAGCGCATGTTCGCTGTTTTCGATGCTGTGAAATAAATCTCCGGTGAATATGATTCGTTTTGGCCTGAAAAACAGAATAAGTGTCATCAGCCGCTGGAGATCCTCCTGATAAAGTGTCTGGGGTACCGCGATGCCCTCGCGCCGGAAATGTCCGGTTTTGCCGAAGTGAAGATCAGACACCACCAGTGTTTGGGCGGCCTCCCAAAACATACATCGATCCGGGGATAATAAAACGGTTTCTCCGGCTATGACAGCCGGCAGTATCGGTGGCATGGGATTGAAACAACTGAACCATGAGCCAGTTCAGTTGAAAATTGAATTTCGGTTATGCTTCCCCGTTAGTGGGTTGCCGTGCTGTCATTTTGGCCAATGCCATGTTCGGTGGCTATCTGATGCATGATACCGGTAGCCCAGTCTGCGATGACTTTACGCTGCGCCGCATCCAGTTTTGCATCACCATGTACAATGGTATAACTGTTGAGTGGCATTTCACCTTCATTGACCATTTCAACCACCTCTTCCATTTTGTGATGGGCTTTCTTGGGTTTGTAGGCCAGGAACTCGTTGAAATTAATTTCTCTTTTTCCTTCCTCGACATGATCTGCCAGCCACCAGGCTACCGGCTGTAAATTTGCATACCAGGGGTATTGGGTGTTGTTGGTGTGACAGTCGTTGCAGGAGGATTTCAGGATCGCATCCACGTCCGCCGGAACGGCATATTTGTTGGAGATGTCGTTCGGGGTCGGAGCATCGGAAACATTCCGGGTGGGTTTGAAAAACTGTATGATCAGGAGGGCAGCGAGGGCTCCATATCCGATTTTCTTAAGCATGGGAAAAAATTTGGTGTTAAACTACGAATATTCAATGGAAAAACCGCTCGGCATCCGCGATGGATTCGGGTTTCCCGACATCAAAGAGCAGATCACCATCATGTCGGAAACCTAGGATATCATGATGCTGCGCGATGTCCAGATAAGCATCGATGATGGAAAATTTTCCGGTCCGTTGGATCAATCCCAACATGCCCGGATCAATGACATGAACGGCTGAAAAAGCCAGAGCCAGCGGGGGCTTCCCGGTATGACGTGCTATCTTTTCTTCTCCGGTTTTATGGTTGCGCCAGCCGGTCAATTGCATGTCCTGATCGAACAGCAGGCATCTCGAGCTCGGGCGATCCATCACGGCTAGCGTGGCGAGCGGCTTGCGTTCCTGATGTGCAGCATACAACCTGGGGAGATCCAGATTCGTCAATATATCGGCATTGATGACCACAAAGGGCAGGGGCTGCTGCGTGAAAAACCAGGATGCCTGCATCAATCCGCCTCCTGTTTCCAGCGGAGCATCCGGCTCATGTGAGATCTGAATGTTACAACCGAAGCCTTCATGTCGGTTTATGAAATCCACCACCTGGTCGGCAAAATGATGCACATTCACCATTATGTCGTGAATCCCCGTTTCCCGGAGATATTCAATATTCCGCTGCAACAGCGGTTTTCCGTTCACGACCGCCAGCGCTTTCGGATGATGATCCGTAAA
>JBEEMB010000112.1:0-22354 GCA_041167815.1 Bacteroidota bacterium
TGCCATTACATCTGCCTTTAATCAGATCGGAGCAAAATACATTACAGACGCCACACTATATGTCACCGTTGAGCCCTGCCTCATGTGCACCGGTGCCATTTACTGGAGTAAGATCGACCGCATCGTCTGGGGAGCAGATGATGAAAAGAACGGACACAGAAGGGTGACGGGCGAAAATTGGGCATTCCATCCCAAATCAACTATCAGCAAGGGTGTAATGCGTGAAGAATCCGCCCAGCTGATGAAAGATTTCTTTCGTGCCAGACGCTGATAATCATCATCATCCCGGAAATGAGCTGAAAAAATGGATAGATGAATTTTTACATGCGATCAACTTCATACATCAGGCTGAACTGAATGGCCTTACCTTTGTTTATCCAAAAAACACAAGAATATGTCATTCACTTTAGCACCCCTGCCTTACAGCCATGATGCGCTGGAACCTCATATCGATACCACAACGATGCAGATCCACCATGGCAAGCACCATCAGGCATACGTGGATAATCTTAACAAAGCCATCGCTGGTACAGAACATGAAGGAAAATCCCTGGAAGAACTTGTAGCCGCTGCCGGCTCCATCTCCCCGGCTGTACGCAACAACGGAGGAGGCCACTGGAATCATACCTTCTTCTGGGAATCTCTCGCTCCCAACGCAGGCGGAGTCCCCACAGGTGCCCTGGCAGCTGCCATCGATGCCGCCTTTGGCTCATTTGATGCCTTCAAGGAGAAGTTCAGCGCCGCAGGCATGACACGTTTCGGAAGCGGATGGGCATGGCTCATCGTTAAAGACGGTGCACTTCACATCACAAGCACCCCGAACCAGGACAATCCCCTGATGGATGTTGCAGAAGTGAAAGGAACACCCATCCTCGGAGCAGACGTATGGGAACATGCCTACTATCTGAAATATCAAAACCGCCGGGCAGACTACCTCGCAGCCTTCTGGAATGTGGTCAACTGGAACAAAGTAGCAGAAAGATTCGGTAAATAATCGACATTCATATCATCCAGAAATTAAAAGAGCATCGATTGATTTCGATGCTCTTTTTTATTTATGGCACAGGATCATAACCCGATCCACCCCATGGATGACACCTTGAAATCCTTTTCATGAACAACCACGTACCATGAAAGAGTCCATGACGTTGCAAGGCGGTGATGGCGTATGCAGAGCAGGTTGGCGTATACCTGCAACGGGGCGGCAACATTGGAGAAATTACCCACTTATACACACGTATTGGCAATACCAAAGGGGAAATCAATAGTTTACGCAGGAAAGGAACCGATCCCCGGTAATCAACTGCCTTGCCGCACATAGCGTTGTTGTAATTTTTGAATAATGATACCAACCTGCTTCATGGCAGTAGCCTGGTCTGGAATCTCTCTCCCCCGATAAATTAAAAAAACGATAAGTCTGTCTGTTTGCCCCTCGAAATGATCGCGGAGCGCACCCTGTTGCAGCCGCCATGCCTCCCGCATCAAACGTTTCACCCGATTGCGCTGGACGGCCAATCTAAACAATTTGGCAGGTGCACTGAAGCCTGTAAAAACTCCTCCATCCACACAGGGCTCTACGTAATGTAATGCACGGATATGATCTGAAGAAACACCTTGAGCCTTTGCAAACAATAGTGCAATGCTTTTCCGACTCTTCAGCCGCTTTGTACCTGGCAATGTGAATCTATCAGACAAGATCTTGGATTGCTGATGATAAAACAAAAATAGCCCCGGTATGATTACCGGAGCTATGATAAATATCGGATTTCACCAGAATTACTTCTGTTTGAATTCGTCGGAAACCGTAAGCTTATGACGTCCCTTGCGGCGACGGCTGGCCAGCACCTTGCGGCCGTTGGCCGATTGCATGCGCTTGCGGAAACCATGAACAGATTTCCGACGACGGCGATGGGGTTGAAATGTACGTTTCATTTTTTAGTGCATTAACGCGTTGCTGTAAAATAAGTCGGGAGAACGACCTTGTTACTCATTCCATCCTCAGGTCACCACACCCGCGGATTTGTGAAAGGAAGGCGAAGGTAATAAATCTTATGTGATTTACCAACCAGATTCTCCACAGAGGCGAATATGACCAGAATGTAAAGACTTGCCGAAAAACCTGCCTGCTTCCCGGTCGAAGGTATCTGAACGATCTGTCGCGTAGAAACTGATATGCCCATCTCCCAAATGATTGGATAAAATGCGTTGATGCATCCCCGCATGCCGCGATAAGTAAGCACGCAGACTGTCAGCCACAATATCACCCTGATCGATGATTTGCACATGCTTCGGCAGAAAAGAACGAAGTCTATCACGTAAAAGCGGATAATGAGTGCACCCGAGCAGAATGGTATCGATCTCCGATGATTGGGCCATCAAGGCATCGAGATACTTTTTGATGAAAGGATCAGCCGCCGGATCAAGATATTCACCCGTTTCAATCAACGGTACCCACAAAGGACACGCCTGTTGCCAAACATGGAGATCCGGAAAAAACTTACGAATCTCGATCGGATAAGAGTCTGATCGCACCGTACCATCCGTGGCAAGTATGCCGACATGACCAGACTTTGTAAATTTTCCGATCACCTCTGCCGTAGGTCTGATGACCCCAAGTACCCGGTTTTCCGGTGCCCAAACTGGGAGATCGAATTGCTGGATGTTACGTAAGGCTTTGGCGGAAGCTGTATTACATGCTAGAATGACCAAGGGACAACCCTGGTCGAAAAACCATCGTACAGCCTCACGCGTATACGCATAGACGGTTTCGAAAGAACGTGGCCCATAAGGTGCCCGGGCATTATCCCCCAAATAGATATAATCATATTCGGGAAGATGGGTGACCAATGATGATAGAATGGTCAGTCCGCCATAACCTGAATCAAATACGCCAATTGGCCCTTTAATGGTGGAAGCGCTGTTTACCAAAATCATATCAGTTTACCATTAACGAGGACAGCCAACAAACTCTATCATTCGAACATACCTGAAATGATAAGGGGAAAGAGCTTTTCAGCAATCTTTCCCCTTATTAAGATTTTTTTATCTATATATCAATTACTTTCCGCCGGCAGGTTTGGGGGGGGCTGTAGGTGTTGTCAGTTTCTTCCGTATGGCAGGAAGTAGATCATCAGCATCAGGTTGTACGATCAACGCTTCCTTGCGAAAAACATAACCATAACCACTTGCCTTGGCAACTTCTGCAATAAGGCCGTTTGCCTTTTGAGCTACGGGAGTCATCAATTCCTCCTGCTTCTGCTGCATCTGCTGCTGATAGCTGCCTTCGAATCCCTGGAGATCGACCAGCAGCTTCTTCATTTTCTCGCGATTCGCAGTGCGAATAGCATTGGACCATTTGGTGGAATCAGCCTTGAAAATACTATCCTGACGATTCAGCTCACGAACGGTCTCTGCATAGTTGATCTGGAGGGCACTGTCAAACTGTGCCATCTCAGACATAGCCTTTTTATATTCAGGCATCAGTTGAACTACTTCATCGAGGCTGACATACGCAATTTTAGTCTGGGCATTGAGCGAACCGGCTGAAGCCAGTGCCATGAACATCATACCCAGGAACAATACTCTTTTCATTGATTGGTTTGTTTTATCTGTTAAGTCGTTGAGCTACGATTTCAAGTTGTCAGGCACTGGGTCCTTTCGCTATTATTTAACACCCAATGCCTTCAAAATATCGTCACTCCTGTCCAATTTGGGGTCGGCAAATATAACGGTAATTCCTTCACTTTTATCCAAAATAAAATCATACTGGCGTTCCGTGGCCAGCTTCTGTATGGCGTTGTACACCTTGTCCTGAATGGGTTTCACCAATTCCTGGCGCTTCTTGAACAAATCACCTTCGAAGCCGAACCTGCGCTTTTGCAGATCACGCAATTCCTTTTCGCGGTTGAACAATTCATCCTCTCTTTTCTTCCTCAACGTCTCACTCAACATGACCTGTTCCGCCTCGAAACTACGGTACATGGCATCCAGCTGGGCTTGCTTCGCCTCAATTTCCTTCTGCCATTGATCGCTCGCAAGGTCCAGCTTCTGCTGGGCATCCTTGTATTCGGGCATACGATCAAGGATATATTTGGTATCGATGACAGCATAACGCTGGGCAGTTGCAGAAAGAGATACCAGTGCAACGAACAGCGCAGAAAGAATCCAGTGCTTCATGGCCGTGATGTTTTATGTGTGTAGGTGCTGATTGACTTATTCTGGTTCAAATCCAAGCATGAATGTGAATTTGCTCGCATCCCTCAGCTTGCCGGTGGCGGTGACCCTGTCCAATCCAATGCCGTAGTCGAAGCCCAGCAGACCGAACATGGGCAGGAAGAACCTCACACCCACACCAACGGAACGACGCAATTCGAACGGATTCCACTGCTTCACACTGTACCAACCATTGGCCGCCTCAAAGAATGCAAGACCGAAAATGGTACTGCTGGGATTGGTGACAAAGGGATACCTCAACTCCATCGTGTACTTGTTGAAGATGGTGAAGAAGTTTGATGCCCTCGAAATATCCGGGTTGATCGTTGGGTCCGTGACCTGATACACCGGATAACCGCGATGCGCGATGATATCATAACCCAGTACACCGAAGTTGTTCGTCAAACCTGCATCACCCACCTGGAAACGCTCAAATGGAGAGATGGGCAACTCCTTGTTGTATCGGCCGATGAAACCATACTTTGCCGCAAATCGAAGTACGAACTGACGCGACTTGTCCTCGCCCGTTGCTCTCCCAAGCGGCACGAACCACTCTGCATTGAAGCGCCATTTATGGTACTCTACCAATTTGTAGATGTCATTCTGGTCGATGCCCAGGAAAGATGACCAGGGCGGCGTGAACGCACCACTCAACATGAAATTGGAACCGCTGCGAGGGAAAATCGGCTGATCCACAGACGCACGGGACAGTGCTATCCGCAAGTTCAGGTTGGAAGATCTTCCGGTGGAGAAAGTAGGGAAGATCGCGTAATTCCTCGATTCATAATTGATATAACTCAACGTGTAAACCAGGTTGAAGAAGTCATCCGGCCACTTGAGCTGCTTACCCAATGAAATGGATCCGCCCGTTGTATTCAGGAAGGAAGAGTCTGCATAATTCCGGTCGAACATCCCCGTGTAAGGATTGTACGCATTGGAGAACCTTGTATTGAATATACTGACCGTGAAAGAATTACGCTTCTTTCCACCCAACCAGGGTTCCGTGAAGGAGAAGTTCAATGAACGGAAGAAACGTCCGTTCGACTGAAACCTCAGGCTCAGTTTCTGACCACCACCGGACGGCAGCGGATCCCAGGATTCTTTGCTGAAAATATTCTTGATGGAGAAGTTGTTGAAAGTCACACCAAGCGTACCGGTCAACCCGATATTGCCACCCCAACCCGCACTCAACTCAAGCTGGTCGGAAGACTTTTCCTCCAAAGAATAGTTGATGTCCACCGTTCCGTCTTCCTGGTTCGGCACAGGATTGATACCGATCTTCTCCTGGTTGAAATAACCAAGCTGAGAAAGTTCCCGTTGTGTGCGGATGATATCTGATCGACTGAATTTCTCACCGGGCAGGGTCCGGATCTCCCGACGAATGACATATTCACGGGTCTTGTCATTCCCCTCGATCTTGATATTCTTGATCGTCGCCTGCGGACCTTCCATGATCCGTATCTCATGATCGATCGTATCGTTGTAAACGGAAGTTTCCACCGGATCGATCTGGAAAAACAGATACCCGTTGTCCATATACAATGAACTGATATCACCGCCTTCAGGAGAGAGCTGCTTGCCCAGCTTTTTATTCAGGGTTTCAATATTGTATATCTCCCCTTTGCGGATGCCAAGCAGCATGTTCAGAATCGAGTCCGGATATTTTGTATTCCCTTTCCAGCTCATGTTGCCGAAATAATAGCGCCGACCCTCATCCACTTTCAGGGCAACGTTGAGATTACCCTTCCGATCATAATATTGGGTGTCTGCGACGATAACGGCATCACGATATCCAACGGAGTTATAGTATTCCAATACTTTCTCCTTGTCTTCCCTGTACTTTTTATCGTTGAATTTGGCGGAACCAAAACGAAAACGAAACCAAGGCTCCAGATACTGAAGGGTCTGCGTAGGGATCAAAAACTTCTTCTCCTTAAGAAAATCCCTGGCGAGCATATTTGTGACCTGCCCGTACGGAGTCCATATACTGTCTGGTTGCAGCGTGAAACGCATGCGTTCCTTTGTTCCCTTCATCTTCTTCTTCAACTTGAGCTCCTCTACGGAGTTGTTGCCGAAGAAATGCACCTGGTCGATGCGTACTTTATTACCCTTGTCGATCTGGAATTCAAGAATCACACGGCCTGCGGCATTGGGATCAGGGATTTCCTTGATTTTGGTTTCCGCACCCTGAAAACCTTTTTCAGTGTAATATTTTGAGATGGCCTCCAATGCAGACAAGCGCATGTTGTCTGTGATGACCCGGCTTTTGAAGAGTCCGACTTTGTCTTTCAATTCTTCAGCTTCTCCTTTACGGATGCCCGAAAAACGGAAGTCAGACAACATCGGGCGCTCCTGTGCGACAATTTCCACCCAGATATTTCTATCCTCCAGCTTCGTGATGAAGATGTTGATGTTGGTGAACATGTTCTGGGCCCAAAGCTTACTGATCGCCTTGGCGAAGTTATCACCGCCCGGGATGGTCACCTCGTCACCGACCGAAAGTCCGGACACCGAAATCACAATGGCTGCGTCGAACTTGACGTTGCCCGTGACCTTGATATCCGCGATCGTATATTTTTTCGGGATCTTGGCATCAAAAATGGCCAATAGCTCAGGGTCCACCGAAGCCGCGGGGATGGTGTCCGTTTGTGCAAACCCGGAGAAAGCCGAGAGTGTGAAAATAAAAAGGCTAAGGAACGACAGGGTCCGCTTCATCCGGGTTACTTTACGAAGGGGCAAAATAACTGCTTTTTGTGTAATGGTATGTTAAAGAAGGGGTATTGACCCCCGTAATCAGGCATTATCATTGATATCCTCCTGTAATTGACGACTGGTTTTGCCAAATCTGCGCTCTCTGCCCTGGTAATCGATGATGGCCTCGTAGAGGTGCTCCTTCCTGAAATCAGGCCAACGCGTCGAAGTGAAATACAACTCCGCATAAGCCAGTTGATACAGCAGGAAATTACTGATCCTGTACTCTCCGCTAGTGCGAATCATCAGCTCAGGATCAGGAAAACCACTGGTGGCCAGATAGTTCTGTAGGGTGTCCTGCCCAATCTGCTCAGGATCAATCTTCCCATCCTTCACATCACGTGCAATCCGCTTGACCGCATGAACCAGCTCCCACCTCGAACTGTACGACAACGCCATCACGAGGTTCAGCCCCGTGTTTGGCGCCGTCATCTCCAGCGCTTCTGACAACGCCTGTTTGGCATATTCAGGCAACATCGACATGTCTCCAATGACATGCAAACGTATATTGTTTCGATTCAAAATCGGCACCTCCTTACGGATGGTCTCCACAAGCAACTCCATCAATCCGCTCACTTCAGGCTCCGGCCTGTCCCAGTTCTCAGTTGAAAATGCGTACAAAGTCAGAAACTCCACATTCAGCTCAGCACATCCCTCTACAATGTCACGCACGCTCTCCACCCCGTGGAAATGCCCGTAAAGACGATCCTGCCCCTGCTCCTGAGCCCACCTGCCATTGCCGTCCATAATGATGGCAATGTGCCTTGGTAAGCGTTGCAGATCGATCTTCTCCTTGGATGTCATATGCTGAAATAATGTGCAAAGATACTACTATGCAGGGAAGATGACCGAAAAACAGCGAATGGCTGCATTTACTCCGGACATCTGTATGAGGAAAGCGAGAAGGATACCCCGGCCTGAACGAAGATATATTGATCACGCTGTGCACTGAATCCTCTTTGCCTGCCTGCAAAACCAATGGGCGCACCGGTGTCGCCAGACCTGTCCTGCAGCAGATATGCGACCGAAGGACTGCCATCTGCCTGTGGCGGGAAAAGGCCCGGACCGGCGAACGTAGTACTGACATCATCCAGATAATCGGTGGTGGTGAACCGATGCGTCGCTTCAAGCATCAGGTTGATGTTCCGGGTCAGATTGTATTTCACACCCATCCCGATCGGAAAACAAAATGCCATATTCTTATAAAACTTCCGGTTCGGATACAGCGAAGATCCCTGCCCTTCTGTACCCAACGGCCTCAAATAATACTTCGTCCCGTCCAAATAAGCGTATGGATTGAAATTGAAAATGCCTGCACCCAGGGTCACGTATGGCGTGAAGAAAAACTCATCACTCCAGGGTTCGAATCTGAAGAAATTAAAATCCCCCTGAAGGCCGATTTCAAAAAGCTGGGTATTGAAACTGAGATTGCGACGACGATTGAACTCGATATTGCTGTATCGGTCAGAATATCCCAGCTGCGCATAATTGGCCGCAAGCCTGACAGCCACATAGTTCCCGAGCTGCTTACGCATGAAGAAACCAACAGATGGCTTGGGTCGGTTCAGGGCCGCACGGCTGTTGAGATCTCCAAAATAATGTGCCGCACCGAATGTAATGCCGATCTCGCCCTCATGCACAAACGACTGCGGCTGACCGGAAACCCTGCCCACATTCAGGAGCATGAAACAAAAAAAGATATATGTTAGTCTACCCATGGCGGACGACAAAAGTAACCGATGAACCTTTAATGAAATCAAAAAACGGACAACCTCAGTTACGGGCATCCAAACCCCAGGCCAATTTATCCCTCAGGGTTTGTAAGAATGTGTTTTCCTGAAGTCGAATCAGACTGATCTTGAACGCCTCCTTCTTGACCGCCAGTTGTACTTTACGATCAACGATCTCCTTTCTCGAGTCCATTGTACAAATCAACTGATCTGTCCGACCCTCAACCTCAAAGGAGATCACAGAATCATCCGGTACCACAATCGGCCTGACATTCAAATTATGAGGAGCCACCGGATTGATGATGAACCCCCCGGCATCCGGAAACAACAATGGCCCATTACAACTCAGCGAATAACCCGTAGAACCCGTTGGAGTGGCCACAATCAGGCCATCCGCCCAATAATTATTGAGCGGTTCACCATTCAGATAAGTATGAATACGGATCATCGGAGACACATCCCGCTTATGAATGACGAATTCATTCAACGCGTAAGGAGTCTCTCCAAACAACGGGACATCCGCATCCAAATGAATCAGCGTTCGCTTGTCTATGACATAATTGCGGTCGACCAAGGCTCGGACCGCGGCATCCAGATTTTCCTTGCCCAGACTGGCCAGAAACCCAAGCCTGCCGAAATTGATGCCGAGTACCGGGATGTTCTTATCACGAACCAGGGTGACGGTATCAAGCAGGGTGCCGTCTCCACCCAGACTGACCAGGCAATCAAAATGTTCGTCCAGATCAGCGGAATGACGGAACACGGCGATATCGTCGGAGCCCTCGATCAGATGGCTAACCTGATGGAAGATATCTTCGTGGATCACGGGTGTGATGCGAACGTCTCTCAGTGCTTCCAAGAGATTGCGGACATCCCCCGGCCTGACGCTTTCACCGCCACGGCTGTAGATCGCTACTTTCATGGTGCTAAAGTACAACTTCCCCAGACAAACCCTAAGCCGTCAAAACGGGTTCTTGTGAAAGAAGAATCCACCCTCACGAAACTGATTGAAACTGAACTCGAGCCGCACAACCCAATCGTAAATCGTGATTACATCCAATCCAACCCCCCCGGTGTACATGAAGCGATTCGCCAATCGGTCGTCTGCGTTGCGCTGCGGGTCATGAACATAACCAATATCAGCAAAGGTCTTCGCATAGCATTGAAAAGGAATAACACCGTATGTCTTCGATTTCAAACCCGTTCGCAAACGCCAATCCGCCACCCGACGACGCAATGTGCTGCGCATCACACCACCCGCCACCCCGTCAATCACATAATATTCCAGGCCGCGAAGGAACACATCGCCATATCCCATCAGGTTTCTGTTGATAAAGGGCTGGTCAAACGGTAATTTAATACCAACGTCACCCTGTAGGCTGAAGAACATTTTCCGGGCCAGGGGCCAATGCCTGGATGCCCGTGCATTGAACTGCCAGAGGTCTACCGGCCCGCCCAACCCCTGCTTGGTAAACTGGAACTCGAATGTGTGCCCCCGATTCGGGTAAGGTATGTAGTCGACATCCAAGTGCTGAAAGTGATAATTCAAGAGGGGATAATTGACCTCCCTTTGCCCCTTACCCAGGAAGGCAGGATTTCTCAACAGGATCGAATCAGAGATCCATTCTTTCGCCATTCCCAGGCGTGCCGTATGCCTGTTGACCGAACCCTTGCGATAAGAATAAGTGAGCCCCGCGTAATATTGCTTCCGCATGAAACCATCATCCGCCTTGAAAAACTGTTGGCGGTTTCCCAGACTGCCATAATTCACTTCTCGGGTGAACGAACGCGATAACTCAAACCCATATCCATGCCGGAGCGACTTGTCTGCAAAAGGATTGAAATACTTCAACGTCAACTGACGGGCGTAACCATCAATGATCCAAATGTTGATTTTATCATTGCGGCCCGTGATATTGTCGCCCTTCAGCTTCACCCCGTAATTGACGCGCTCCAGGCTGCCTTCATACTGGTTTAGCCATACATTCCAGTTCCGGTCGATCGGCTTGAAGTAAAAAAATGGCCAGTAATACCATCGTTCCTTTACTTCCACCAAAATGTCGAGGGTGTCCGCCTCCCAATCACAGGGTTGAACGACCACATCCACGAAGAGCGCGGTATTGATCAGATTTTGACGGGTGGTCCGGATGCCGGAAATGATGTCTGGCAAAAGATATGAACGGCCTTCCTCCAAAGCGAATTCACGACGGATAATGAAGGGCCGCGTTTTTTTGGGTCCCAGCACCACAATACTTCGGATGGTATGCCGGATTGACAAATCTGTTGTATCCGGGCGATGCTTGCCCCCGGGAAATGGGGCCTGTGCAGCGACGTGCATCACTGCCAACAGGCAGCAAATAAACAGGGAGAGCGGCTTCACAGGCATTAACATGCCTGAAAATTACATGAATACCATCAGTGGAAAGTCAGATGTTGAGATAATTCAACAGATGCTCGAGATTGGACTGTAGCTCGTTTCGGAATAACTCCTCCCCCAGATAGTAGCGCACGGTGTACTCGTATCGCTGGAAAGTGGCTACAATATCAGAAACCTCTTCGCGGTTGATCCGGAGAATAACTGTCAATCGCTGACTGGAGGGATCGTACCAGGTATTGAGCTGCGTGATGATGGCATCATTGGATTCTACCAGGCGGTTAAGCTCTCCCGGAGCGTAAGTTTGCCTGTCCATTTCCAGCACAACCAGCGAACCGGTCTCAGACACACCCGTGAACCTGGATAGTTCCCGCATCATGCCCTCCTGCGTAATCACCCCCTCAAAAACATCCTGCTCAGAAAGCACGGCAACGACATCGGAATGCATTTCCCGGCTCCGTTTGACGGCCGTCAGAAATATGTCATGGGAATGAACGGAAACATTGCGAAGCCTGTCCGTCAGCGGAGCCAGTTCGGTATCCGCTGAAAGATCAAGCAAATCGTCTTCAGCCAACATCCCAAGATATTGAGCGCCTGATTTTACGGGCAAATGATGCAGCTTCCACTCCTCCATCTGGTGGAGTGCATGACCGACGGAATCATGCGGATCAAGCACAGGGATTTCTCCCGAAATGAGTTGTTCACAATACATGGGACGGTTCTCTACTTTGGATATGGACGCTGAAATTCCTCAGCTGACGGGCTCCGTCTGCCTGAGTTTCAGCAGAAACTGTTTCAGCACTACGTTGAACTCATCCGGCAATTCCATCATCGGGGCATGACCACATTTATCAAAGAAATGCAGTTCGCTGCCCCGGATGAGACGCTGGAACTCACGGCCAACATATGGTGGAGTGACTATGTCGTTGTTCCCCCAAATAAGGAGGGTCGGCTTATCGATCTCTTTCAGCTCCTCTGAAAGATTATTTCGAATGGCACTCTTTGCCAGGGCCAGGATCTTGATGACCTTGATTCGTTCGTTGACGATCCCGAACACTTCGTCGACCAATTCCTTGGTGGCGGTTTTGGGATCATAGAAGGTCTGCTCCGTCTTATTCTTGATGTAATCGTAGTCGCCCCGCTTGGGATAGCTGTCGCCCATCCCATGCTCGAACAGACCGGAGCTGCCGGTAAGGATCAACGATCGGACACGATCCGGATGCTTCAGCACATAAACCAGCGCGACATGCCCACCCAGGGAGTTGCCCAATAGGTGGATGTTGCGGAGATCCTTGAATTCAATGAATTTATGCACGAATTTCTGAAGCCCGCCCACCGAAGTGTGCAGGAGGTCCAGATCGAAAAGCGGGAGGATCGGTACAACGACCCTGAAGCCTTCATTCCTGAAATGATCGATGATGCCCCGGAAATTACTCATGGCGCCAAACAGCCCGTGGAGCAACAGGAGCGTCTCTCCCTGCCCCTCATCGATATACTTGAATTTACCTTCCTGTTTGACCGGATAATCCATCAATTACTGGTTACTTATGTTAGCAGTCCGTCCGCTAAAATAATGGTTTAAATCAAATGCCCCGACCCTCATTCAAAATACAGGTCGCAGGCGGGTATCTCTTCATTTGTTTAAGGCCCCTTTCAAAGACAGGCCTTCAAAAAAAAGCTGAAGTTCCTGAAACACATCCCCCAGAAAAGGAAAAATCCTGCCCAACAGACCCAACGCTGCCGGTGCCCAGGCAGAAACCACACTGAAGGTACTGGAAGCACCCCGCACTTCAGCACTGATGAAGCCCAACCGATCCATGTAATATAGCAATATGCTGTAAAACATGAGATAAAGCAGGGCGAACACCACAAATCCCGCCATTTTGTTCAGCGGCCCCAGCATCACATCTTCTGCTGTTTTCTCCAAAAGCCTTCCCACGTTTCTGACCAGCGCGGATACCAGCACAAGGACGGCAATGAAAGAAAGCACAGGCCACCATTTCGATGGCATTCCCACAGTCTCAGAAAGCCAAACGGCCGAGATCGCGGATAGTTTCATGGCTGCCGCCAATCCTATGAACAGGGCTGCGAAAGAAAATACCGCCATGATGACCCCCTTTCTGAAACCCTGCCAGCCGGCATAGGCCAGGATGGCCACGGTGACGATATCGATCCACATCACCCCCTGTTTGAAAGGAGGGTACGAACAACTTCAGAAATCGCCTTGCCATCAGCCTGGCCTGTCAAACGCTTCGTTGCCAACCCCATCACTTTACCCATATCAGACGGGCCGGTGGCGCCGGCTTCTGCGATGATCTCAGCAATGGCTGTCTGTAAAGCCTCAGCAGAAAGCTGGCCCGGCAGGAAACGTTCGATCACTTCAATTTCCTCGCGCTCCTTCGTCGCGAGATCGGCACGTTGCTGCTTTTCAAAAATCTCCAGCGAATCGCGCCGCTGCTTGACCAATTTTTGAAGCAACCGCAACTCGTCATCCGATGACATCCCTGCCTGGCCGCCTTCGGATGTCTTAGCCAATAAAATGGCCGCCTTGATGGCACGCAAGGCACGTAAACCCGCCTCGTCACGGGCCAGCATCGCCGTCTTGATGTCGTCGTTTACTTTTTTCTCCAATGACATATGCCTGGTATTAGATAAACAATGTTAGAGGTGCTTCGGCAAAGCAATCACCTTGCCGGCAGCCTTCGGCATCATCAAAGACCCTTTTCTGCGAGCTTCTGCTGCTGGTCTCTGAATTTCTGATAAAAGTCCTTGGCAAACCTGCGGAGATCACTTGCCAGCTCCTGCTGGTGTGTGGCCCTATCAAAACTGTCGGCCAGTCCCATCAGATTCTGATAGTAAAAATCGGCCATCTCGTCCACCATCATATCCTTGGTCCAAAGGTCTATGCGCATAGCCGCCTTCTCCTGACCATCCCAAAGGGAAAGGGTCATGGCCTTGGCCTTCTGCTTTTGGTCAACGGTCGATTGACTGGCTTCCCACTGGATCGATTCGGGGATCTTATCCGGATCGAGTGTCACATCAATGGAAATGGTAGAGGTCATATGCTGTCTTTATTAGGTTGCAAAGGTAGGCAATCATCCGCGGTCAGCCGCTTCTCTCAATATTTCCGACACCCGAAGGGCGGAATCCTCCCATCGGAAGGCTGACGCACGCTCCAAACCACGCCGAATCATCACTGAACGACCCGGTTCGTCCTTATAAACGCGCGAAAGCTGCGCAGCAATATCTTCCGGAAGCAATGGATCAAAAAAAAGTCCGGCCTCACCCGCAACCTCAGGCATCGCGGAATTCCCAGAACAAAGAACCGGTACCCCCGCCTGCATGGCCTCCAGCACCGGAATGCCGAATCCTTCCCACAGCGACGGATACACGAGTGCATAAGCACCACCCACCACCGTCGGCATGTCCTCGGAAGGCAGATAGCCCGTCAGACGCACATCCGATCGATAAGCATACCTCGAAAGCATCTCCTCGAAATCGCCATGCTGCCAGGCCAGCCTGCCGGTGATGACCAGCTTCATATTCGATCGCTGACGTTTCTTGAAGATGGAAAAACCCTTCAACAAATTGATGAGGTTCTTTCGGGGATGGATCGAACCCACCACCACAAAATAGGCACACCCGTCGGCGTATCGATCCATGGCCCGCTGACGCTCAGTCCAGTCAAGCGGCTGAAAAGAAGGATCCGCCGCGTTATGCACCACCTCCACTTTCCCTTCCGCAAATGGATAGTGCCGGATGATGTCTGCACGTGCATGCCCGGAAACCGTGATCACCTTCGCCGCCTTTCGAATGCAGGCCGGCGTGTGCCATGAGAGATATGCCTGTTGCCATCTCGGAAGAAATGCGGGATAATGCAGAAATGCCAGGTCGTGTATCACCATCACCTGCGGTACGCTTGTCATTAATGAACAAAGACCGTCAGGTGATAAAAACACATCCGCACGATGACGCCGCAAAAAAGCCGGAATCCTGACGTCATACCATAGCTTCCATAACAAAGGATGACGGGCGGGCGGACCCAATACATGATTCGACAACCGGGGTGCAATAGTCATACCCGTCTTCAGTGCCTGGTCGTACACGCACAAGAATTCATCAGCATCCATGGCCCCCGGAAGCCTGGCCGATATGGCTCGGGTAAACCGGCCATATCCCTCCTCGTATGCATAATTCGAGAATCTGGTATTTATGACGATACGCATGCTGATGCCTCAAAGCTACGCCAAAGACCTCGGGTTTGGCAGCACTGGCGGATTTGCAGGAATTGACGTAACTTCGTCATCCACCCAAGAAACTTATGGAGTATAATACTACCCGCAACCATCTGGAAATGCGGGAATACGGCCGGCACGTGCAGAAAATGGTCGATCATATGTTGACCATTGAAGATCGGGAAAGAAGACAGGCCAACGCACACGCCGTCATCGAACTCATGGGATTCCTCAATCCGCAACTCAAGAACCAGGAAGATTTCAGACATAAACTCTGGGACCACCTGTTTCTGATATCCGATTTCAAACTGGATGTGGACAGCCCCTACCCAATCCCGACCCGGGAATCCCTTCGTGCCAAACCCCAACCACTCAAATACCCCAAGCGCTACCCCAAATACTCACACCTGGGTGTACACCTGGAAACCATCATCAACAAGGCACTTGCAGAAGAAAATTCCGAAAAACGTTCAGGTTTCGCGCATGCCATCGCCTACTACATGAAGCTGGCCTACAATACCTGGCACCGCGAGCTCGTGCATGATGATGCCATCCGCCAGGAACTAAACGCCATCACCGGAGGTCAGCTCGAATTCACCGCTACACCGTTTGTAAAAGCCTATCGGGAACGTGATGAACAACGATTCGTCAAACGCGGAAAGCCTGGCTTCGTCCCAAGAAACAACGTCAGAACTGGTGTGCCGCAGGTCGGACAAGGCAACAATAAAAACAGGCCCCAGAAATTCCAGAAGAAACGCTTCAAATAAATCCCCAAATGTCCGTTCATTCCCAACGGATCGTGATCATCACCGCACCTTCAGGCGCCGGAAAGACCACCATCACCAGACATCTGCTGGACAGGTATCCGGACAAGCTTGCCTTTTCTGTATCAGCGGCCACCCGCGAACCCAGGGGAAAAGAGGTGGATGGACAGGACTACCATTTCATGACCGCCCAACGATTCCGTGAATTGATCGAGGAGGGTGCTTTCCTGGAATGGGAGATGGTGTACGAAGGAAAATATTATGGTACCCTCATGTCGGAAGTGGAACGCATCTGGACATCCGGCAGGGCACCCATGCTGGATATCGATGTCAAAGGTGCCATGCGGGTAATGGAGCAACACCGCCCCATCTGCTTGTCGATTTTCATCAAACCACCCAGTCTTCAGGAACTCGAGCGCCGACTCAGACAAAGAGGTACCGATCCGGAAGACTCCATCCGTATGCGGCTGGAAAAAGCGGATTTTGAAATGTCTTATGCCGACAGGTTTGACCATGTCATCGTGAATGATGATCTTCAGACTGCTTTAGCCTCCGTGGAATCCATCATCGGAGATTTCCTGACGGGAGACACCTGATAAGGCTGAAGCCGCGACACAATCCTCAATCATGGAACTGCTGCTGCTCACGGGCATCATCGCTGCGTTTCTGACGGCCGGCTTCTTCGCCGGTTCGGAAGCGGCGTTTGTTACCGTCGATAGATTGCCCGTGGAACTGAAACGCCGACAAGGCGACCCGGGAGCGGCTGTCATCTCCAGGCACCTCGACCAGCCTGCCGCTTTCATGGCCACCCTGTATATCGGACTACATGTTTCCATCGTGGTTTATGGAATCCTGATCGGGCAATTCCTGCAGCCCGCATGGGTTTGGACGCGTGACCTGCTGGGATTGGAAGGGTTTACCTTCATCCCCCTGGCCCGACTGTTTTTTGACACGACAGTCGCAGCCTGTGGCCTGCTGCTGGTCTTCTTCTTCAGCCGCGCACTCTTCAAAGCATGCAACGCCGCATTTCTCGTGGCATTTGGCGGTATCCTGGGATTCTACCACTGGCTCTTCGGCCATGTGCGGCGAATGATGGCCGCCCTGGCAGGATGGATCCTCAAATATCTCTTCAACGTACCGATCCGCCCGGATACCGAAACCTTCGCCCGGGCGGATTTCGAACAATACTACCTGCCGGGAGCACCGCCACCGGAACATGCACATGAACTGAACACAGAAATGCTCGAAGCAGCACTCGGACTCCCAAACCTGCGCATCAGGCAATGCCTTGTTCCAAGAAATGAAATCGAAGGCGTCGATATCTCCGCAGATATTGAATCGCTCAGACAAAGATTCCTGGAAACAAAACTCAGCAAACTGGTCATCTACGAAGGAAATATCGACCGGATCAAAGGATATGTCCACCAACTCGACCTCTTCCAGTCTCCCGATAACATCTCTGCCGTTCTCCTGCCCATACCTGCCGTCCCCGAAAGTATGACCGCCTCGGAAATGATCAACCGATTCAGAAAAGAACAAAAGTCCATCGCCTGGGTGGTGGACGAATTCGGCGGCACGTCAGGCATCATAACCATGGAAGACCTGCTGGAAGAAATCTTCGGAGAAATCCGGGATGAATACGACACGGATGAATTCACGGAACAACGACTGTCTGAAACGGAATTCATCTTCTCCGGGCGGCTGGAAATCGATTATCTCAATGCCACCTATGGCTTCAGACTGCCCGTCAAAGCCTTCGAGACCCTATCCGGTTTCATCATCGACCACCACGAAAGCATCCCAAAAAGCCGACAGCGCATCATCATAGATCCATTCGAATTCGAGGTCATGCAGGTCTCCGCCACACGCATAGAAACCGTCAGGATGAAGCTGCTATCCTGATGTGGAGCGGTGAGGATTGAACGCAAAGCCCTAACTTTACAATCGCAAAAATCTCAAACGCTGAGCAATACATCTTCTGATCGAAAAGACTTCTTCCAACGCATTCGCGGAGTGGACGACAACAGCTCGGAGATGAGCTTCATCGACCACCTGGAAGCCCTACGCTGGCACATCATTCGCGCCGTCCTCTTTGTTTTTATAGCGGCAATCGTGTGCTTTGTTTTCATTGACTTCATCTTCGACCAGATCATCATGGGACCGACGCGGAACGATTTCGTTTCGTATCGCTTCCTCTGTTGGCTCAGCCATGCACTGGGCATGGGAGATTCGCTCTGTATGCCGCCCATGGACATGAAACTCCAGGTCACCAGTGTCAGTGGGACCTTCATGTCGAGCATTACGATGGCCATCACCTGCTCCATCGTCATGGGATTCCCTTACCTGCTTTGGGAAGTCTGGAGATTCATTAAGCCCGCCCTGACAGACAACGAACTAAAACACACACGCGGAATCATTTTCTGGGTCAGCCTCTTCTTCTTCATAGGCGCGTCCTTCGGCTACTTCATGCTCGCCCCCTTCACCTTCAACTTCCTCTCCAATTATAAAATTGGAACGGCGGCTATGCTGGAATACCGACCGACCCTTTCCGACTACCTCGATACCCTGATCGATATCACCCTCGGAGCCGGGCTCGCATTCGAACTCCCCATGGCCTCCTGGGTGCTGTCAAGCATGGGACTCGTAACACCTGATTTCCTGCGCAATTACCGGAAATACGCCTACGTCGCGCTCCTCGTGATCGCGGCAATCATCACGCCATCTCCCGATTGGGGTAGCCAGCTGGTGGTGGTGATCCCGCTGGTGCTGCTTTATGAGATCAGTATCCTGATCTCGGCCCGTGTAAATGCGAAAAAAGAAAAAGCCTGGAAGGAATGGAGTTGATCCATCCCCAAGAAAGGCAGAAAGAATAGATACAAGCAAGACATGAACCATTCACCATTCAACCTCTTCCTGCCGATCGCACTGGGATGCGACCATGCCGGATTCGAGTACAAGGAAGACATCAAAGCATATCTCGAAAACCTCGGCCTGGCTGTGCTGGATCTGGGCACCTATTCCAAGGATTCGGTCGATTATCCCGATCATGCCCACCAAGTGGCAACATCCGTTGAGAAAGGTGAATGTGCCTTCGGCATTCTTTTCTGTGGCTCAGGCAACGGCGTAGCCATGACGGCCAATAAACATGCCAATATCAGGGCTGCCATTTGCTGGAATGTGCCCATTGCCGAACTCGCCCGTTCACATAACGATGCCAATGTACTGTGCGTTCCCGCCCGTTACGTATCCACGGAAATCTCCAGGCAAATGGTGGAAAAATTCATCGCCACGGAATTCGAAGGTGGCCGTCACGCAAACCGTGTGGGAAAAATTCCATGCGCCTGACAGATCAATCCATTTCATCGACGCTTCAAACAATACATCACATGAGAATTACCCTGCTACTCATGGGTCTGCTTTCGACCCAGGCTGTACTGGCACAACCTAAAACTCCGGATCCTCGTCCATTTGCCGCTTCCATCACCGAGGCGGACCTGAAAAACCACCTCTACATCGTGGCAGGCGCAGAAATGGAAGGAAGGGAGACCGCTACCGAAGGTCAACGAAAAGCCGCTGCATACATAGAGCAACATTTCCGCAACCTGGGACTGAAACCAGGTATGGCCAATGGTTATCAGATGGCATTTCCGGTTTACCGCGACTCTCTTGCAGGCAGCCGTAT
This sequence comes from Bacteroidota bacterium, assembly GCA_041167815.1. Lineage (GTDB taxonomy): Bacteria > Bacteroidota > Bacteroidia > Chitinophagales > Chitinophagaceae > Pollutibacter. The sequence continues at coordinate 19,749 of JBEEMB010000112.1, forward strand.
GGTCGTCAATGGAAAGTCATTACAGGTGAACGCAGATTTCCAGCCTGTCATGATGTTCAACCACAACCAGACGCAATATTTCTCAGAAGTCGTGTTCGTAGGACACGGCATCGTGGATGAAGGATACGATGATTATGGCGCCATGGATGTCCACGGCAAAGCCGTCATGCTGCTCGAAGGAGCGCCGTCTGCCTACAAACCCAAGGTTCAGGGCTTCAATTCTCCCGCAAACACCTTCGCGAAGGTCCGCAATGCCCAAAAGAAAGGTGCGGCAGCCGTACTCGTTGTTTCCGGCGGATTTCCACGCCGGGCATTGACGGCCTCAGGCAATATGTACACCGAACTCTTCAGATCCTCACTGCCCCCAAACACTTTCTCCATTTCCGAACAAACCGCCACCCTGATCGCCGGCAGCAGTTTCGCCGCATGGAAAGAGAAAGGAAAGGCAGAAGCCCTGAAGCCGGAAGTCCTGAACGCAGAAACTGAACTGGAATTCCAAAAAGTCACCCGCTTCCTGGAAAGCACCAATGTACTCGGCGTACTCGAAGGCACGGATAAAAAGGATGAATACCTCGTGATCACCGCCCACTACGATCACCTCGGAAAGCGTGGTGATGTCATCTACTACGGAGCCGATGACGACGGATCCGGAACCGTGGGCGTGCTCGAAATCGCAGAAGCGTTCGTAAAGGCCAAACAGGCCGGTAAAGGACCACGCCGCAGCATCCTGTTCATGACCGTCAGCGGTGAAGAAAAGGGCCTTTGGGGTTCTGAATACTACTCCGAACACCCAACCATCGGCATCGAGAAAATCACCGCCAACCTCAACATCGACATGATCGGCCGGATCGATACCGAGCGTACAAAGCCAGACACCCTTAACTACGTTTATGTAGTGGGTGATGACAAACTCAGTACCGAGCTCAAGCCCGTCAGCGAAGCCGTCAATGGCAAATACCTGAAGATGACGCTCGATTATAAATTCAATGATCCAAACGACAAAGAGCGCATCTACTTCCGCAGCGATCATTACAACTTCGCCAGGAAGGGTGTTCCCATCATCTTCTATTACGATGGCATGCTGAAGGCGGATTACCACAAAGCCACCGATACGCCCGACAAAATCAATTACCCGCTGCTCACAAAACGTGCAAGACTGGTATTTCACACGGCCTGGGAAATGGTCAACCGCGAATCCATGTTGAAACGCGATCTTCCTCTGCCAACCCTGGAGCGGTAATATCCATCCATATAATTATGTGGCAAAGCCTTCTTCCATCAGAAAGAAGGCTTTGCCGTTTCAGATCAGTATTCTTGCTCCCAAAATTTTCAAAAAATCGAGGAAACACGATCGAACGAACAGATTCAGGCATCGAATTTGTCTCTTTCGTTTCAAAGGACGCCCTTACATGAAATATCCCCTGCTTTTGTCGATGTTCAGTCTGCTCTCGATTACGGGCTTCGCAAACTCATTTCCGATCAGCAAAGACACCTCCCGTAATGCGGATAACCGTCCGTCTGACGTTGAGTACAGCGTGGTAATTGACAAGTCGGATTATGAACTCATGCTTTACGAAAACGGGGAGTGGGTGGCTACCTATCCGGTGGTATTCGGCAGCAAGGACCAGGGCGACAAATTAATGGAAGGCGACAAACGCACCCCTGAAGGTCGATTCCGTATCGCCGGAAAACGAAAACACCCGGAATGGGGGTTCTTTCTCCTCTTGGATTACCCAAACCCTGAGAGCATTTCCCGCTTTACCAATCGCAAGAAATTAGGCCAGATTCCACGAAATGCCAGAATCGGCGGAGGCATCGGTATCCACGGCACCAGAAGGAACGAGGAATACGCGGTAGACCGGTTCATGAACTGGACAGAAGGATGCATTTCGGTGAAATACAGTCATATCGCAGAGCTGTATGACATGTTACCGATCGGCACTTCCGTGGAGATCCGTAAATGATCCGACTAATATCAGTGCGTCAGTCGCCCCTTCGCAATTTCCTGCACCACGGATGGATCCAATAAAGTGGTCGTATCCCCAAGGTTCTCGGTCTCTCCTTCCGCAATCTTCCGGAGGATGCGGCGCATGATTTTACCGCTGCGCGTCTTGGGCAGCCCCTTCACAAACTGGATCTTATCAGGCTTCGCAATCGGACCGATGATGCGGCTGACGGTAAAGGTTATATCCTTACGCGTGAGCTCTTCATCGCCGTGCATTTCGCTGAAGATGACATAGGCATAGATTCCCTGCCCCTTGATATCGTGCGGATAGCCGACGACGGCACTCTCCACAACACCTGCATGCATGTTGATGGCATTCTCCACCTCAGCCGTGCCTATGCGGTGCCCACTCACATTCAATACATCGTCCACGCGTCCTGTGATACGATAGAAACCATTTTCATCCCGCATGGCACCGTCTCCGGTGAAATACAGCTCCGGATAGGTGGAGAAATAGTTCTTCTGACATCGTTCATGATCGCCATAAGTGGTTCTGATCACCGAAGGCCAGGGAGATCTGATACAGAGGTTTCCGCTGACGTTGTTCCCCTTGATCTCCTGTCCGTGTTCATCCACCAACAGTGGCTCAACCCCAGGCAGG
>JBEEMB010000034.1:0-3930 GCA_041167815.1 Bacteroidota bacterium
GAGCAGAAGACGGAGTGCGTTACGCCGATGCATAGCCCTTATATTTATTGCGTATGGATTGAATCAAATAAATATATGATTCACCCGCAACAACGCCAAAACGATATTCCAACAGCATATCCAATAGCTCATCAACTGCAAGGATAACGCTTCGGGCCGACTGGCCTGTGGAATAAATCTACAAACTTGATCCCGTTTAGGTTTCGACAGAACATCCGCTGATGGATGATGAACGCCGAAATAAATGTAAGCAAAGCGATCATGATGATAGAAGCTTCCATGCCAAACAAATCAGCGACGACGCCTGTGAGTATGGCGCCGACTGCATAGCCGGCATCCCTCCAGAGTCTGAAGATGCCGATGCTTTTTGCACGGTCGTGGGGATGTGTGTTTTCTGCGATGGTGGCGAGAAAAGTGGGATAGACCATGGCCGTACCCCATCCCAGCAGGGCAGACAGTATGATAAAATGCCAGAGCACGGTGGCTTGGACAAAAAACAGCAGTGCCAAAGCCTGCAAGGTCATCCCCCATTGAAGCATATCTTTTTTGCAGAACCGGTCGGCCATCCGTCCGGTGAACAACTGGCCGATGCCCCAGACAGCGGGATAGACTGCCGTGACGATACCGATCTCTGTGAGGGAGAACCCCTTACCTGCCAGCCAGACGGGGAAGAGCCCCCAGGCCATGCCATCGTTCAGGTTATTGATCAAACCAGCCTGGGTGACAGCACCGAGATTGGGTTGACGCCAGCTGGTGTCGGAAAAGATGTGTTTAAGCCTGGGCAATGAACTTTGTGCGGTTTCGGCCGCCACATGACCGCGCGTATCCTTCACAAGAAAGATGGTGATCAACAATCCGGCCAGAGCAAAGAAAACTCCGGTCAGGAAGGGCCAGGGCCTCATCCCCCATTCGGCGGCCATCCATCCGGTCAGCCAGGCCACGATGGCCAAGGCGAGGTAACCCGCAAATTCATTCAATCCCATGGCGAAGCCCCGGTCCTTCTCCCCCACCAGGTCGATCTTCATGATAACCGTGCTGCTCCACGCCAATCCCTGGTTGATCCCCAGCAGCATATTCGCTGCAATCACCCAAGACCAGTCGGGCGCAAACATGAGCAGGAAAGGAACCGGAAGACCAAAGATCCAACCTGCGATCAGCAGGTTTTTCCGACCGAAACGATCAGACAATCGACCGGTGAAGTAGTTCGTCAAAGCCTTGACCGTTCCGAATACCGCGATGAAGGAGAATATCGCCGTCTTCGCCGCCATCTGAAAGTCGGCTTCAGCGATGCCCGGCAAGAGGGTACGCTCCATCCCCACCATCGCACCGACGAACGCATTAACGATCACCAGCCAGGTGAACTGTACCCGATTTGCGCGCAGTCCCAGTCTGATTTGATGTCCGTGCATTTGTGTCTCCGTGGTTTATCCGGAAGTACTACAAATGTATGCAGCGCGTGTTCCTTTATCCGTGACCAATATCACAGAAAAGGGTCACTCAAACCGGAATCGACGGGTCTCACCTGCGCGGGTGTCAAATCCTGCCGTAACCTCTTCAGGAACCGGCAAAGGTTGTGGCTGCATGCCGGCAGCATTGACAACCGAGGATGGAATGATACCGGCAAAGAACAGACTTTTATGATGCCCGGCGTTGGCTGTCAATCCTTTGGGCAGGCGGGTCAGATGTGCGGCTGGAAGCATCAATTGGCAATGGCCACCGATGCGGGATGTGACCACCAGTTCCCGGATCTTTCCGTGATTCCACTCGATGTCGATCACAAAACCTCCACGGGCGACTAGTCCCGTGACTTTTCCACTATGCCATGCTGCAGGCAGGGCTGGCAGGATCGTGATTCCGTCTTCGTGAGATTGCAGAAGCATTTCCGCAATGCCTGCCGTGGCACCGAAATTGCCGTCGATCTGAAAGGGCGGATGTGCGTCGAAAAGGTTGGGATAGGTACCGCCGCCGTTCATTTTGATGCCGTTGCCTTCGCCGACGGGGTCGATGTGCGTTAACGCCTTCTGCACCAGCCTGAGCGCATGATCTCCATCACGCAGGCGTGCCCACCAGCTGATCTTCCAAGCCAGCGACCAGCCGGTGCCGTCATCGCCCCGGTACTTCAGGGTCTGCACCGCTGCTGCCGCCAGGTCAGGGGTTTTTGATATGGAAATCTGCCGCCCGGGATACAATCCAAACCGATGAGAGATATGGCGATGCGTGTCCTTGGGATCATCCCAATCGCCGCTCCACTCCTGGAGTTGTCCGAGCCTGCCGATGCTGTATGGCCAAAGGTCTTTCAGGATTGATTCCCATTGGCTGCGCAGTCCCGCATCGATTCCCAGGATGCGGGAAGCTTCGACACATTGCTGAAGGATTTCCCGAGTGATGGCCATGTCCATCGTGGTTGCCTTGCTGAGTTGGTAACGTTTTCCGTCGATCGTGAAGTCATTTTCCGGAGTACTGGCCGGATTGGTGGCCCATCTGCCGGACACGTCCTTCTGGAGCCAGTGCTGGAGGAAGGCGGCCGCTCCTTTCATCAGCGGATAAGCTTTATCGCGGAGAAATTTCCGGTCGCCGGTGAACAGGAAATGTTCGTAGAGATGGGTACTAAGCCATGCGCCTGCCATGGGCCAGGCCGACCAGCGCGGAGATCCGTTCGGGTCCCAGTCGTAACCACCGGCAGGCGAGGATTTCGCCCAGACATCCGAGTTGTGATGGGCTGTCCATCCTTCCGGAATGCCGTAATTGATCTTCGCGGTTTCCCGTCCGGTCTTTGCCAGTCTTCCGATGAAATCGAACAACGGCGTATGTAATTCGCTCAGGTTGGCTACCTCAGCAGGCCAGTAGTTCATTTCCGTGTTGATGTTCAGCGTGTAATTGCTGCCCCAGGGTGGTTGCACCAGTGGGTTCCAGATTCCTTGAAGATTCAGAGCCTGCCCACCGGGACGGGAACCGGCTATCATAAGGTATCTGCCATATTGAAAATACAAGGCCTGCAATCCATAGTCGTTTCCGATCCCGTTCTGACGGGCCAGGCGTTTGTCTGTCGGCATTTTTTCCAACATGGTATCGACCGGGAGGTGGAGACTGACCCGTGCAAATAAGCGTTGGTGGTCTGCTATATGTGATTTCCGGATGGCATCATATGCCCTGCCTTGTGCGCGGTTCAGCTGTTGAGCACAGATGTTGGCCGGATCGATGGCCGTCCCCCCTTTCCGGTCATCCGCGAAAGGGAAGGATGTCGCAGCGCTGAGGAGGATGGTGACGGTGTCTGCCCCGGATATCTCGATGCGGTCCTGGGATTGGCGAAGGATACCGCCTGACTGTGTGGCCTGCATGAGGACATGGTAACGAAGTCCGAGGCTGTCTGCATAAGCGACTTGTTGCGGCTCGAAATTACGATGAGCCACGTGATAAGGCGCTCGGCCTGAAAGGGAGAGCCTGCCTTTGTTCCGGCTTGCGGTGATATGCTTCAGACGGCTGTCGAGCCGTAGGACAAGATTGATCTGTCGGCGCTTGTCGGATGTGATCCGGATCGCCATGATACCGTCCGGAAAGCTGATGAAGCTTTCACGCACATAATTGGTTTCCCCAACGGTGTAGGCTACCCGATGAATGGCCTTCGAGATATCCAGTGATCTTTCATAGGTGGATGTGGATGTATCCATGCCATCAGGCAGATCCATAAGCAGGTCTGCCATCGGCAGGTAGCGGGCGGAGTATGTTCCCTGGAGGTTTTGTTTCCAGATGGATGTGGCCAGCGCATAATCTCCGCCTTCCACGGCTGCCCTGACGAGAGGGAGTGCCGACGGTCCTTTTGGATTGTTGCCGGGATCGCCATAACCCGACCAGAGTGAACCCTCATTGAGGGCGATGCGCTCGTGGCCGACACGCCCGAAAACCATGGCGCCGAGACGTCCGTTGCCCAGG
>JBEEMB010000357.1:0-6363 GCA_041167815.1 Bacteroidota bacterium
GTACAGCGGGTGCTCCCCAGACGATGATGTACTGCTCCCAGATCTTTTCAATATCCATCCCGATCATATTGAACAGACCAAAGGTGATCATCGAAAAAATCACCGCCGCAATGGTGATGAGTGCTGTCATCACCAGGAGATCACCGTTATACCGCAAATAATTGATGCGTGCCGAGAAGGCATGTCGATCACCCAGGGTAAATACAAATCCATGGAGGGCCCATAACAACAGCGGCAGGTGGATGCAAGCCAGCAACACCGTATCGCGTGTTCCGTCTCTCGGAAGTAAATTGATATAAATCGCAGAAATAAGTGTAACAAACAATGGCAGGATGATCTTTGTCAGCGGCATCCTCGTCCGCCAGATAATGAAAGCCGACAGCATGGGAAACACGGAAAATGCGATGTTCCGGGGATAAAAATTTTCATCAGATAAATTAAATACTTGTGGAAGTTTCATCAACATACCGGCGAAGAGTGTGGCGATCAATATGAAGATCCACTCATGTCGCAGACTGTTGACGGGCGGGGCGCTCCTGTGATTAAGACGCTCGTGCCATACCTGAGCAATGACCTGGTCTTTGACCTCAGGATAGATTTCAGAGAATGCCTTGATAAAAACATGACTGTCGACTCTGTATAAACGCTCCAGCATCGAGGGATCATGGATATGTTGTAGGATGGACGCCCTGATATCAGGATTTCCGGTACTGGAAGAATGTTGCATATCGGTTGTTTTTGTATTTATTTTTTAACATGAATGATCAGGCATCCCGCCGGCTGATCAACTTTTCCAGTGCATCGAGATGACTGGCAAATGCCTGTCTTCCCTCAGCCGTCACGGCATAGGATGTGTTGGGCTTGCGTCCGATGAACTGTTTGCGCACTTCCACGTAATTCAGTTTCTCCAGGGCTGAAAGATGGCTGGCCATATTTCCGTCTGTGACCTGCAACTGATTTTTCAATGTGGCAAAGTCAACAGACTCATTCACGACCAGGATCGACATGATGCCCAATCGGATCCGGCTCTCAAATGCCTTGTTGAAATCCGTTATGAATCCTTTCACCGCTGATGTTTGAAATGGATAGAAATGCCATATATGATATGCAGGATGCCAAAGCCGAATGCCCAGAAATAGACTGCCTGCAATGGGAAAAATGAGGCCGCCAGTCCGGTAACGAATACCGCCATCCCTAGTCGACCAACATCCGGTACCGCATATTTCCCGGCATTGATCAGACCCAGTCCGTAGAACATCAGGGAAGCCGCCGCCAGATCATCCAGCCGACCGGACTGCAACAGGCTGATGCAATAAATACCCCCTCCGACGATCGGAATGAGCAGCGCCGTCAATAATCTCCGGGCCGTGGCATCCCATAAAGGCAAGCCCATTTTTCGGGCGTTCCTGACAGCAAAAACTGCCTCAACGATCATGGACAGCGTGAATACAAGGGCAGCCATGATCAGGATTCGCTCCTTGATCTGTGAGGCTTCCCGACCACCAGATGCGGCCAGATCAATGAAGGAAACCGGCTGTCCGATGGGAATGCCCATCAGCGTCAGCAGTGCCGCCACGCCCGCCAATGCGATAAAACCTACCATGACACCCGCCATTCCGCTGAGCGACAAATACCGGGTTGACCTTTCCATCAGGTTCCGCATCTCGCGGATCGATTCCAGATGATCCTGTTCGGTTGACATATTCTATAATTGAAAGTACTTTGAATTTCAAAGTTACTGTTTCCATCCATTTCGGGAACAAAATCGGGTTCAGGGGAAAAAGAAAAAGATGAACGGCTGAAAAAATCGGAGGAATGGAAAATCCCATACAGGCCAAACAAGGGCATCTGTCGGCGAGACCAAAAGCGAAAAAAAAGGATCTTACCCTGCGATGCGATATACATATATATTATTTTATTATGTTTTTTGAAATGATTTTCAGTTCTCTTTTTATGCCTTTTGACAATTTCATGACATAAATCATCTCCATTTTTGACCATCGTCATCAGGCACCGGAATGTGTGGGACTACTTTTACGCCAAAGTCTCCCAGTTCATGAGCGTCATTATCATCCTGATTGCCGCCAGCATTCTGATAGCCGGCGGATTCCTGGTCGCCTTTCTCTGGTCGGTTCGTAACGGTCAATACGATGATGATTACACGCCTTCCGTGCGCATGCTATTTGATGATGCCACGGCACCTGCTCCCAAGGATCACTCACCCCAAAACAATCAAATACACAAGTGATGCAAGTCCAGAATTTCAGTTATGACAACCGGATCGTCCGGGATTTCGCCTACGCCACCATGATCTGGGGGATCGTAGGCATGCTGGTGGGCGTGTGGGTCGCCTTCCTGTTGGTATTCCCTGAATGGAATGTTTCAGGGATTGCCGTTGGAAAGGAAACCATCGGCCTTACTTTCGGCAGGTTGAGGCCGCTGCACACCAATGCCGTGATTTTCGCCTTTGTCGGGAACGGCATTTTCATGGGTGTTTATTATTCGCTGCAACGTCTGCTGAAGACACGCATGGCTAGTGATCTGCTGAGTAAGATCCATTTTTGGGGTTGGCAGCTGATCATCGTGGCGGCAGCCCTCACCCTTCCACTTGGTATGACCACCGGTAAGGAGTATGCAGAACTCGAACTGCCGATAGACATCGCCATCGCCTTGATCTGGGTGGTGTTCGGCGTCAACATGTTCTGGACCATCCTCAAGCGAAGGGAACGGCATCTCTATGTGGCGATCTGGTTCTACATCGCCACTTTTGTGACCGTCGCCGTCCTGCACATCGTCAACTCCATCGAATTCCCGGCCTCTTTCCTGAAAAGCTACTCCGCCTATGCCGGTGTTCAGGATGCGCTGGTACAATGGTGGTATGGTCATAATGCGGTTGCCTTCTTCCTGACCACGCCTTACCTCGGCCTGATGTACTACTTCATGCCGAAGGCGGCCAATCGCCCGGTCTTCTCCTATCGATTGTCCATCATCCACTTCTGGGCATTGATATTCCTTTATATCTGGGCGGGTCCTCACCACCTCCTCTATACATCTTTACCGAACTGGGCCCAGTCATTGGGCGTCGTGTTCAGCTTCACCCTCATTTTCCCGAGCTGGGGTGGTATGATCAATGGTCTGCTGACACTGCGTGGTGCGTGGGACAAAGTGCGTGAGGATGTGATCCTGAAGTTCATGGTGGTGGCGGTTACGGCCTACGGTATGTCAACCTTTGAAGGGCCGATGCTGTCGCTCAAAAACGTGAACGCCATCAGCCACTTCACAGACTGGACCATCGCCCATGTGCATGTTGGCGGACTGGGTTGGAATGGCATGCTGACATTCGGAATCCTATACTGGTTGTTGCCCCGGATATTCAGAACAGAGCTTCATTCCCGCAAACTGGCGAATATGCATTTCTGGATCGCCACGCTGGGCATTCTTTTCTACGCCATACCCATGTATTGGGCAGGTTTCAAGCAGAGCCTGATGTGGAAGGAGTTCACGGAAGCAGGCCAACTGAAATACCAATTCCTCGAAACCGTTACCCAGCTGAAAGGATTCTATGCGATGCGTGCCTTTGGTGGAACCATGTTCCTCATCGGTTCGATCATCGGGGTGTACAACCTGTTCAAGACCTGTGCGAAAGGTTCTCTGCTTTCCGATGAAGCAGCCTCTGCACCGGCACTCGAAGAAACTTACCACAGTCATGGTTCAGAACACTGGCACCGCTGGATCGAACGTAAACCCGTACAATTATTGGTCTTGACGCTCATCGTGATCCTGATCGGCGGTGCCGTGGAAATGATCCCGACCTTCCTCATCAAATCCAACGTGCCTACGATTGCCAGCGTCAAACCTTATACGCCACTTGAACTTCAGGGCCGTGATATCTATGTTCGGGAAGGTTGTTACACCTGCCACTCCCAGATGATCCGTCCGTTCCGTTCAGAAACGGCGCGTTATGGTGAATACTCCAAGGCAGGTGAATTCGTGTATGATCATCCATTCCAGTGGGGATCCAAGAGAACCGGTCCGGACCTCGCCCGTGAAGGAGTAGGTAACAACCGGAAATCTGACAGCTGGCACTACAATCACATGGACGACCCTCAGGCGCTTTCCTCCGGATCACTCATGCCTTCATATTCGTTCATGCTCGAACAGGAACTCGATACCGCCAACACACCGGCCAAAATCCGCACCATGCAGCGACTGGGTGTTCCATATCCGGAAGGATATGATGCACAGGCCAATGCAGACCTGATGAAACAGGCGGAATCCATTCAGGCGAATCTTGCCAAGGATGGCATCAAAACACCGGCCAATAAAGAAATCATCGCCATCATTGCCTACATGCAACGTCTGGGTACTGACATTGGCAAAGAACAAACCGCTCAACATCGCTGATATGTCGAAGATCATCAAACAATACGCCGACCAGATCGCAGGTATCGAATGGTACCCCGTCGCCTCTCTGATCATATTCACTTTGTTCTTCGCAGGTGTCCTGATGTATGTCAAACGAATGCCCAACGAAGAAGTGTCTGAACTATCCAATCTTCCCCTCGACCTGTCTGAGGATACCAATCATTGATAACGCTAAAATTCCAAAACATGTCTCTGTATAACGGTTACGCATACCTGAAAAAAACAGCGCTGCTGCTGGTCCTGCCTGGCGCCTCAGCCATGGCCAAGGGTGGTGGTGTCGCTCCATCTGCCAACACGGATATCAACTGGCTGGAAATCATGATGATCCTCACGGCATTGATCCTACTGGCGGTCATTTGGGGACTTGGACAATCACTGCTTACTTTCAGCAGGCACCTCACGGATAAACAGAAAAAAGCTGCGGGCATCATCATCGTACTGATCGGACTCTTTGGCATCAATGGAAGTGCCGTGGCTCAGGCGGAAGAAGCAGTCGCAACAGTGGCCAAAGCGCCCAACTACGGCGGACTTTCTCCGCTTCAGTTCTATCTGCTTTCCGGCGTGATCGTACTGGAAGTCATCGTCATCCTCTTCCTCGCTTTCATGGCGCGCCGCACATATCGCGCCCTGATGGGACTTGACATTGAAAAGCAGCCTGAAGAAGTAGACGCTTCCCGTTGGGTTGAATGGTGGAACCGCCTCGACCAGAGATTCTTCACCAAGGCCATTCCGGTTGAACAGGAAGCAGATGTCATGCTCGATCACGATTATGACGGCATCAGGGAATTGGACAATGCCTTACCCCCGTGGTGGAAATATGGATTTTACATCACGGTTGTCGTTGCGTTCATCTATGTTTTCAATTTCCACATCTTCGGAACGGGAAAAAATCCCGAGCAGGAATATGCTGCCGAAATGGCTGAAGGCCGGAGGCTGGAAGAGCTGTACAAGGCAAAGACAAAGGACCTGGTTGATGAAAACAATGTAACGCTTTCCGATGCCGCAGGCATCGCAGCCGGAAAAACCTTGTACAATCAAAGCTGTGTGGCCTGTCATGCGGCAGACGGCGGCGGGGGCATTGGGCCGAACCTGACCGACAATAACTGGATCCATGGTGGCGGCATGAACGACATCTACAAAACCATTAAGATTGGATACCCCGACAAAGGCATGCAATCCTGGCAATCAGTCTACAGCCCCGTCCAGATGAAGAACCTCGCCTCATTCGTGAAATCCCTAAAAGACACCAAACCGGCCAATCCCAAAGAAGCACAGGGAGAGCCGTTTGCAGAATAATCATCCCTCAGAGGATCCTGTCGAAAGGGGACGTTCGACAGGATCCACATCTGTTCATTTTGTAAACCATTACGTATGTTACACAGGGATACCGCCGAAGCCCTGGCCAAAAAGTCGCAGATGGACCAATCCTTCCGCGACTCTGTGGCCACCATCGACAAAAAAGGTTCAAGAAATTACATCTCCCCGAAAAAGCCGAAAGGCAAGCTATACAACAAGCGGACGGTTGCCAGCATATTCTATCTGATCTTGTTCTTCGGCCTTCCATTTATCGAGATCAAGGGCGAACCGCTCTTCATGATCAATATCCTTAAAAGGAAATTCATCCTGTTCGGACAGATTTTTGGTCCGGAGGATTTCTTCATTTTCATGCTGGGGATGCTCACCTTCGTTGTCTTTGTCATCCTCTTTACCGTGGTCTTTGGGCGCGTATTCTGCGGTTGGGCCTGTCCACAGACCATCTTCATGGAAATGGTTTTCAGAAAGATCGAATACTGGCTCGATGGTGATCAAAACAAACAACGCCAGCTCCGCGAGATGCCCTGGAATGGATATAAGATCAGAAAACGTGCCGTTAAGATCGTGATCTTCTGGTTGATGTCCTTCTTGATCGCACACTTCTTCATGGCTTATCTGATCAGC
>JBEEMB010000057.1:0-2981 GCA_041167815.1 Bacteroidota bacterium
GTGCTGTTTTGCGTGACCGTCGGACGTATCAGATATCTCCGTTGCATGGCGGTGATGCCGTTGATTCGGCATTGCGTGGTCTGCATGAGGGGGCGGACATCCTGATGGTGAAGCCGGCAGCCCTGTACACGGATATCATCTCCGCGATCCGTCGTGAAACACGCGCACCCATTGCAGCTTATCATGTCAGCGGCGAATACGCGGCGTTGGAAGGATTGGTGCGGGATGGGCTGGCGGATCGTGCCGCTGTCCATCTTGAAGTATGGACGGCTTTGCAGCGTAGCGGAGCAGGAATCATCATCAGTTATGCCGCAAGGCATGCCAAGGCATGGATCCAAAACTATATCCCATGAGCCATCCCACACCAGAAAATATAAATATTGAACCACTAACGGTCACGGGTAACCGATTATATCCGGTCTTCCTGAAGCTCGAGCAGATGCGGGTGCTGTTGGTCGGAGGAGGAAATGTGGCAGAGGAAAAGTTGTTGTCGTTGTTGGGCAATGCACCGGAAACGGTGGTGACAGTGGTGGCACCGCTGGTACGTCCTGCCGTTCGGGCTTTGCTGGAAAAATATCCTCAGTGTGTGATAATGGAACGGGCATTTGAGATGTCTGACCTCGACCAGGCAGATCTTGTGGTGATGACCACGGACAATCCCGGTCTTCACCGGGATATCAGAGCCGAGGCCAGGGCCCGGCGTTTGTTGGTGAACGTGGCCGATACACCGGATCTCTGCGACTTTTATCTGGGCAGTATTGTCAAAAAAGGGGATCTGAAGATCGCCATTTCAACGAATGGCAAATCACCTACAGCCGCGAAGCGGTTAAGGGAGATGTTGACGGAGGCTTTGCCGGAAGAGCTGGATGCGGTGTTACAGAACCTCAACCGGATACGGGAGGGCATCCGCGGGGATTTTGCTGAGAAAGTGCGCCGGATGAACGACATCACGAAGGTGATGGTGGCGGAAGATGCGACAGGCCGGCGCCGTTGGGACCGGATCGCGCGGAACATCTCGCTGGCGTTCATCTTCATGATCATTGGATATTTTTTCTTCACCTATCTGCCGGTGACGTCGATCGCGGGTACCGCCAGGGATTGGTATGCCGGACTGGACGCCAATTTTCACTGGGTGTTGCTGGCCGGCTTCATCGCCCAGTTGATCGACGGTGCCCTTGGGATGGGTTACGGCGTGGCGAGTGCCTCGATCCTGTTGTCCGCAGGAGTGAGTCCGGCGGCGATCAGCGGCAGCATCCATACGGCGGAGATGTTCGCCAGCGGTGCTTCGGGGATCAGTCACTATAAGTTTGGTAATGTCAACAAGCGATTATTCTGGAGATTGGTCATACCCGGTGTATTGGGTGCGATCGCTGGCGCCATCGTGTTGGTATATCTCGGAGACCAGTATGGCGACTGGGTGAAACCATTCATCGCCGTGTACACGCTGTTGTTGGGCATCAGGTTCATGTCGAATGCCTTGCGTCGTAATCCTGTCATTCGCAAGGTCAAGCGATATCGATTGTTGGCGGCTTGTGGCGGGTTCTTTGATTCATTTGGCGGTGGTGGTTGGGGGCCGATTGTAACGACCACCCTGATCAATGGCGGACGGAGTCATCGTTTCACGGTGGGGACAGTGAGTCTGACAGAGTTCTTCGTCACCTTCGCCAGTGCGATGACCTTTTTTCAATTGATCGGGATCAGTCATTGGCAAACGATCCTGGCACTTGTGGTGGGAGGTTTCACTGCTGCGCCGATTGCTGCGCGACTTGCGGGGAAGCTGCCAAGGAAGACGGCTTCGTTGTTGTTGGGCGTGTTGGTCATCATTTGGAGTTTACGCATCATTGTACGGTTATTTTGATTTGGGATTGATCATCTGACATAAATATGAACATGGAAAAGATTTATCTGAGCGATGCCGGCCCGAAGGTGTCTCCGGCTGTCTATGGTTTTTATCGTTGGGAGGAGACTCAGGCAACAGAGCGAGAGATATCGCGCATTGTCGATCTGTGTCTGTCGCTTGGTATCAACACCTTCGATCATGCGGATATCTATGGTGGATACCAGTGTGAGCAGGTGTTCGGGAAAGTGCTGGCATCTAAGTCGGTGCGCCGGGAAGATATCGTGTTGTTCACGAAGTGCGGTATCAATGTTCCGCATCCTTCCAGGCCGGAATACAGGGAGCGTCATTTCGACAGTTCTGCCGAACATATCATGGAGAGTGTGGAAAGGTCTCTGCGTAATCTGAACACTGATTACATCGATATTTTTCTGTTGCAGGCGCTTGATCCTTTATCCAACCTCGATGAGACGGCGGCTGCCCTGCGTCGTTTGAGAGAAAGCGGGAAAGTGAGGAATATCGGCTTGGTCAATTTTTCTGTGTTTCAGCACCAATTGTTGAGTTCATATCTGCGTTTGCCCATTGTGTCGAACCACGTTACACTGAACCTACTTGACACATCTGCATTTGACAATGGTCAGCTGGACTATATGAAACAGCGGTACATCCGTCCGTTGGCTATGATGCCGCTGGCGGAGGGGAGGATACATGCTGAAAATCCGGACCTGCCCATGGAATTGCGACTCACATTGTTGAGGTTGGCAGGCGAGTACGGGGTGGACCTGGAAACCATTGCGGTTGCGTGGTTAGTCCGTCTTGGCGCGCTTCCGTTGATCGGTACGACGGATGAAGAAAGCATCCGTCGGATTGTGAAGTCGTTTGATATCACATTGGATCGTCAAGACTGGTATGCGTTGCACACCGCTTCGCATCTATGAAATTTCGGCTGCCATGGAGAATAAATATAAATCGGCCGGAGGTCGGGTCATTCTTGCCGGTGCCGGCCCCGGGGATCCGGAGCTTATCACACTGAAGCTTGTCCATGCGTTACAGTCGGCAGACATCATTTTATGTGACAGGCTCGTACATCCTGATATTTACAGATTGCATGCTCGACCGGGCGTTGACGTCGTACTGACCGGAA
>JBEEMB010000067.1:0-17064 GCA_041167815.1 Bacteroidota bacterium
CTCGCGCTCAACGTGCAGTGGCTCCTGCAAAGGCAGAAACCGCCACGCAGGAATTCATGAAGAGCATGCAAAGCGATGCGCCGACCTGCAACACCTGCGGTCACCTTACGATCCGCAGCGGTACTTGCTACAAATGCATGAACTGCGGTAACAGCATGGGTTGCAGCTGATCACAACATTGAAACTTCCAAAGAAAGACCAAGGTGTCCGAACATGTTCGGGCGCCTTTTTTTATTCGTCCAGGTTAGTCTTTTGCATATCTGCCATAAAAAAACTACGGATGCCAGATATTAAAAGTTCATGTGTCTCGTTTATACCTGTGCCCGTACTTTTAATTCGTACCCTTTAGAAAAAGGTCGACAGTGCTTACCGGACCTAAACACGGCCGGGGAATCCTGCGAAGGATGCCCCGGCTTTTTTTATTTATCCAGACGCCTGCATTCAGGGCATGGACGTACCTTGTGGCATAGATTCGCATCATGGAAGTAACGGTTTCTTACAAGAAGTCCCAGGTGTTGCAGGCCCTCAGGTATCATTTCATCAAAAAGCCGGAGATCCGTCTGATGATCATCCTGGTCAATGTATTTGCCTTGCTCTCAGCGGCCTTATTTGCGTTAAGAATCATTTCGGCACTGCCGTTTTTAATGGGAACGACGCTGTGGATGACGATGATGGCCACTTTCTGGTTCTGGATGCCCTGGTTGATTTACAGACGCAGCCGCACTTTCAAAGACGAGTTCAAGGCCAGGGTGGAGATGCAGCATTTTTTTCTCGATTTTGGACATCGGGAGAAAGCCTGGGCCTGGCGGGAATTTTCTCATTATTTTGAGTCCCCCCATTTTTTTCATCTCTATTTTGATGCCCGTAGTTTCTTTCTGCTGCCCAAAGATGGTTTTGAAAAATCCGGAGATATCCGGGAAGCCCGAATGCTGATGGGGCAGCAGATTGGAAAAGCAGTATGACCGGAAAGCCTGCCGGTTCAATTCAGATGAGGGTCTTCTCCATCAAAAAATGGGGGATGGTGACTTCTTCAAATTCATCCCCTTTCGCATTGTATCCCAGTTTCTCGTAAAAGCCGACTGCGGTTTTCCGGGCATTCATCACCATCTTTTGATATCCTTTATGCCTGGCGACGTTTTCGGCAAAGATCAGTAACTGTCCGCCCACACCTTTTCCCTGTTGGCTTTTGTGAACGGCCATCTGGCGGAGTTTGCAACGTTCCTCATCGTAACGGGACAAAATGCAGCAGGCCAGAATTCTGTCTTCGTCGAAGGCTCCGATCAGCACGTCCTGTTTGTCGCGCTCCAGATCTTCCGGGGAGAAGGACAGCGAGAGCGGCTTTCTGAGTACCTCATATCGCAGGGTCACCATCTTTTCGTACTCCGGTGTGCCGTGATCGATGATCTTGATTGCCATGGATTTTATTTTAACCGGGGATAACTGAAGTGTATAAAGATAGGGATTCTGCGGTCTTGAATGCCGCCAATAAAGCGTACGGATAGTCATTCTGTAGAGGATGGAAAGGCTTTGCAATGAATTCCTTTGTACAGTTTGGTCTGAAAAATTGTTTTTATCCCAAAAACTATATTTTTGCACCCATATTAACCAAATTTTAAAACAATGTCAGACATTTCAACAAGGGTTCGGAAGATTATCGTTGACAAGCTCGGCGTTGACGAGGCAGAAGTCACCTCCGAAGCATCCTTCACGAACGATCTGGGAGCTGATTCTCTGGATACCGTTGAGCTTATTATGGAATTCGAGAAGGAGTTCAATATTTCCATTCCCGATGAACAGGCTGAAACGATCACTACCGTAGGACAGGCTGTTGCCTATCTCGAAGAGCATGCCAAGTAATCTGATACTGGCGTTTTCACGGTAATCATCACCATATGCAATTGAAAAGAGTCGTAGTTACAGGAATCGGCGCCATCACCCCGATCGGCAATACCGCTGCAGAATATTGGAACGGTCTTGTCAACGGTGTGTCCGGCGCCGATTTCATTACCATTTTCGATGCATCTAAGTTCAAGACGAGGTTCGCCTGTGAAGTGAAGGGATTCGATCCCGTCGCTTATCTCGATCGGAAGGAAGCCCGTAAGGTGGACCGGTTCACCCAGTTGGCCATCGTGTCCAGCGACGAAGCCATCAAGGATGCCGGTATCTCAAAAGATACGGTGGACCCTGATCGTACCGGTGTCATTTTCTCCAGCGGCATCGGCGGTCTGGTGACCTTCCAGGAAGAAGTCATTGCCTATGCAAAGGGCGATGGCACTCCCAGGTTCAATCCATTCTTCATCCCGAAGATGATCCTCGACATAGCCGCCGGACACATATCCATGCGGCATGGATTTCGAGGTCCCAATTTTGCCGTTGTGAGCGCCTGTGCCTCGTCCACGCACGCCATTATTGAAGCCTGCCATTACATTCAGCTGGGCAAGGCCGATATCATTGTCGCAGGAGGCAGCGAAGCGGTGATCAGCGATTCGGGTGTCGCCGGTTTCAATGCCATGAAGGCGCTGAGCGAAAGGAATGATGATCCCAAAACAGCATCCAGGCCGTTCGACAAAGACCGGGATGGATTTGTGATGGGAGAAGGCAGCGGTGCACTCGTGCTTGAAGAGCTGGAACATGCCCTTCGCCGTGGCGCGCATATCTACTGCGAGATCGCAGGCGGCGGAGCAACTGCCGACGCCCATCATATCACTGCCCCACACCCTGAAGGACTTGGTGCCCTCAATGTCATGCGTGCATCCCTGCAGGATGCCGGCATGAAGCCGGAGGACATCGACTATATCAACGTCCACGGCACTTCCACGCCCCTGGGGGATATCGCTGAAACGAAGGCTATTTTGGGCGTTTTCGGCGACCATGCCTACAACCTCAACATCAGCTCGACGAAATCCATGACAGGTCATCTTTTGGGCGCAGCAGGTGTGATCGAGTGTATCGCATGTATCTATTCCGTGATCAACGACATCGTGCCCCCGACGATCAATCATAAGACCACGGACCCTGAGCTGGACCCAAAACTCAACTTTACCTTCCATCAGCCTCAGCATCGCCAGGTGAGGGCCGCCCTCAGCAATACCTTCGGGTTTGGCGGACACAACGCATCCGTCATCGTCCGTAAATACCAATGATGCTGCCGACGATGCGGCGCTGAACAACCCAACGCCTGAGCGTCAACTGAAAAGCCCATTCAAGATTGTTCTTCTGGATACGATATCTGTTAAAACCCGCCGGCGAGAAGGTCTATTTCCGTCAGTTGGTGAATATTCTAGGATTCGTACCCAGAAAAATGAACCTGTACACGACGGCGCTCAGTCATCGTTCCGTGCGCGAAGGGACGGACCAAAACAATGAGCGACTCGAATATCTGGGTGATGCCATCCTCAGCGGTGTGGTGGCAGATTATCTGTTCATGCGTTATCCTTACAAAGGCGAGGGATACCTGACAGAGATGCGCAGCAAGATGGTCAACCGACAGACCCTCAATGAGATTGCCCTCAAGATGGGCCTCAAGAAAGTCACCCTTTACAATCGAAGCGACAATTCCCTGAAGGTGAGCCAGATTTTTGGCAATACCCTGGAAGCCCTGGTTGGCGCGATTTACCTTGACATCGGCTACGACCACACCAAAAGCTGGATCTTCAAACGAATCATCACCCCTCATCTGTTCATGGAGGATCTTGAAGTGCTTGAGATCAATCACAAGAACAAACTCTACGGCTGGGCAAACAAACAGGGGAAGTCGCTCGAATTTGAAACCCTGGAAGAACGGATGGATAAAGGGCGGCGTTTGTTTCGGGTAGGTGCTGTGATTGATGGAAGCGTGATCGCCGAAGGTATGGCCTACAACAAAAAAGACGCCAGCCAAAAAGCAGCCCAAACTGCGGTTGAAAAACTCGGGATCGTTTAAGTCAGGTCTTCAAACCTCAGGAATCTTCAACCCCGATCCTGGCAGAGCTCTATCAGCACACCTCCTGTTTCTTTCGGGTGTAAAAAACAGACCCATTTATTATCTGCGCCCATCCTGGGTTCCGGATCCAGCACGCGGAAGCCTGCCGCAGTCAGTCGATCCATTTCAGACCGGATATCTGCAGTCTGGAATGCAATGTGATGGATGCCTTCTCCCTTTCTTTCGATGAATCGGTTGATCACGCCATCCGGTTGTTGGTCCTCCAGCAGTTCGATTTTCGTTTCGCCCTGAAGGAAAAAAGCGGTTTCCACTTTTTCTCCGGCCACCGCTTCCCGTTTGTAGCATAATGTATCGAGTAAGCGCTCATACAAGGGAATCGATGCTTCGAGGTCTTTCACGGCGATGCCGATATGTTCTACCTTTATCATTGGATAAAATTATCCAAACAGGGGGACACGGCCATACCTATGAGCAAACTGTGCATGATGCCGGGTCATACCATCAAACGCTTAGGAAGTGAACATGCCGGAAATGCCCGTATATCTTGACTTTCACGCCACCACGCCGCTGGATCCGGAGGTCATGGAGTACATGATCCCTTGGATGACAAGCTTGTATGGGAACGCCTCCAGTCGTCAGCATGCATATGGACGGATGGCGGCAGCCGCCGTATCGACGGCCAGAGAAGAGGTGGCCTCCGCCATTGGGGCGACGGCATCTGAGATCGTATTTACATCCGGTTCCACAGAATCCATCAATCTGGCCATTAAAGGCGCCGCTGCAGCATACGCGAACAAGGGGCGGCATATCATTACCTGTGCAACGGAGCATCCGGCCGTGTTGGATACATGCATGGCTTTGGAGGCCACAGGGGCGGAGGTTACCGTCCTTGGTGTCGATGGGCAGGGACGATTGGATCCCGAAGCACTGAAGGCTGCCATTCGGCCGGATACCATACTGGCAGCCATCATGCTGGCCAATAACGAAACGGGATTGATCCATGATCTCCGCGCGTTTTCGGAGGTCTGCCGGAGCCATGGCGTACTCCTTTTCACGGATGCCACTCAGGCTGCGGGGAAAATGCCTGTTGATGTGGAGGCATTGGGGGTGGATATGCTTTGTTTGTCGGCCCATAAATTTTTTGGTCCAAAAGGCGTCGGGTGCCTTTATGTGCGACGTCGTTCACCCAGGGTGCGACTGATCTCCCAGCTGGATGGGGGAGGGCATGAGTCGGGACTTCGAAGTGGTACGCTCAATGTCCCCGGTATTGTTGGAATGGGTAAGGCCATCTCAAAGGCTACGGAACGCATGGAACATGAAATGCCGAGGTTATTGGCGCTCCGGGACCGGCTGGAAGCCACATTGATGGAGGCTGGCGAATGCTATGTGAATGCCGGAAAGGCAAATCGATTGGCCACCGTTTCCAACCTGTCCTTCAGATTCGTGGAAGGCCAGGCACTCCTGGGGGCCGTTTGTCGCGACATTGCCGTATCCACCGGATCCGCCTGTTCTTCAGCATCCATGGAGCCCTCACATGTATTGACCGCCATGGGGCTGGGCCGCGAGTTGGCCTATGCCAGCCTGCGGATCAGCCTGGGGACTCCAACCACCCTTGCCGATATTGACAAGGCATCAAGTTCCATACTGTCCGTCCTGCATCATTTGCGTGCATCCGGGCAGATGTGGGCATTTGCACAGCAAGGGTTAATTCCGGATGTCTCCGGCTGGCACCATCCTGATCTGTAAGGGATGCCGTGATGTACAGAACCAATTACAGGTTGTAATTTTACATCGTTAACAGGGTTAAACACCTGGTGTGTTTCACTTGTTATCTTTAAAAACAGAGATATGTCGACAATGCAGATAGATAGTGGGTTGTATATCAGTGAGAAAGCGCTGGCCAGGGTTCAGCACCTTCTTGCTGATGAGGGTAAGGGGGATGACTATTTCGTCCGCATCAGTGTGGTGAGTGGCGGTTGTTCCGGCCTGAGTTACAAAATGAGTTTCGACAATGAGCAGAAGCCAACCGATCAAGTCTTCTTCGATAAAGGTATGAAGCTGGTGACCGACATGAAAAGTGTGCTCTATCTGTTCAATACGATGCTTGAATTCTCCGATGGACTGGATGGCAAAGGATTCCATTTCATCAACCCGAATGCCAGCCGAACCTGCGCCTGTGGCGAGAGTTTCGCGGTATGATATTGAATTACCATCACTGAAGTCGGGATATTTTTGGGGCTCAATCAATTTTCAAAAAAGATCGCCTTATGACAGTTCCTCTAATGGATACCTGGAGATGATAGATCCCAGGTGTGAAATGACGAATATCGAGATGTCCTTCTTTCGCATTCGAGATACGTTGTTTGCAGATCACACGCCCATTCGCATCAATCATCTTTATCCATCCGGCATTCGGTATCTCAGAAAGTGTCCAATGAAGCCGGTCGATGGCCGGCACCGGGAATAATCTAAGCACTGCTGACGGCGGATGATAGACGGACACGATGGGAGAGCAGATCGTGTTTTCCTGGTCTGTCTCGGCTGCACATACCTTGTAAGTATTCCAACCGGGTGAAGGATCTTTATCAACAAAGAAGAATCTTGATTTATTCAGGGTATGCGTTACCGCTAGTGTGCCCAATGTGTCCTCGCGTAATTGGTGAACATTTCTTTTTATCAAGAACCTTGTGGCGTCTGAATGCCCGAATGTCTCCCATTCAAGTTTAGAAGTTTTTCCAATCCTTTGGGCTGACAGTTTGATTTCGTTGATGGGTAGTCCGACAGCTGCACCGGTCATCCCCGCCGCAATAAAAGCCGATGTTTTGATGGGTTGATTGGCCCTGACGATACCAGTTTTGACATTGTGTTCGATGATGGTTGGACTGGAACCATTCATCATCCAGCCACCGCCACTCAACTCCCTGTAAACGATGCGCAGGGAATCCATCCAACGCATTCGGCTCAGGCTGTCGCCGGAGAAGGACCAGCCAAATTCGGGCGTCAGCAGGGTGTCTTTCAGTGCCTGTTCAATCTGGATTGTCCAGTAGCCTGCCCCATTTATCCGGTATATGTTTGGGTCCGCCATGTCAGTAGACATCGGTGCCTGGCCATTGGTATATGAAGCGCGACAAACGAGCAGTCCATCACCGGTACGGTTGAAAATGATCGGATTGAAGATGCCATTTTTTCCGATGGGCATCCTCAACTTCCCGCTGCTGTAGATGCGGCGACGGAAAGGACCGTCAACAAATGCGGCAGCGGA
The DNA here is from genome assembly GCA_041167815.1 of Bacteroidota bacterium. Lineage (GTDB taxonomy): Bacteria > Bacteroidota > Bacteroidia > Chitinophagales > Chitinophagaceae > Pollutibacter. The sequence goes on from JBEEMB010000067.1 coordinate 7,185, forward strand.
TCCACAACTATCCATCCCGAAAGCATTGGGTTGATTGGAGATCTTATCACCCCGAAAATCCAGCAGGCAACTGTCTGAGGTGATGATGATTCCCCTTAACAAGTCAAGGTTTTGGGTGACCTGTATTGATTTTGAGAGCTGAAGCACTCCGGCAGGTTTATCGGTGCGTAATGTCGAAATGGTATCGGGCAATCCGTCTCCTGTTTGCTGGTCGCCGTTTCCATTAAAAATATAGTGAGCCCCGGCGTGTAATGAACGAGCTCCGGTGCGGATATTTCCGGTGGCACCATCTGCCTTGATGCCCGCAGGGTGTCCGATGCCGATCCATGCTCCTGCATTCACCTCCAGACTGCCGGAGCCGTTGACCGCATGGGTATCCATTGAAAGGAATCCATTTTCAAGTACCCGTAGCTTTTGTGTGGATAGTGAAATGGATAAATTTGATCGCATCAGCGTTTGATGGCCGGCCCCTATCACGATCTCTCGAAAATGTTGATGCCATTGAATGTTGGCGCCTTCCAGGTTCCCTGTCTGCGCTGAATTTAGGATGATGGATCTGCCCGTACTACCTGCCGTAGCAGGTTGCAGGGATAACAATCCGGGGATTAGAATGTGCCTGCCGACGCGGATGTTAGCGGTGAGGGTGGATGTCAGGCCGGCGCCCGTGTTCACAATCAGGTCTCCCCGGATAACCAGATCAGCGCCCCCGCTTCCGCTGTATGATTTCAGCCCCCCTGCATCTTTGGCACTGAACACCAGTGATCCAAAGGTGTTGCCCGTGAGAGAAACCGTATAACCTGAAGCGCCTGGCACATCGAATTCAAATACCCCGGTGGATGTTCCGGGTGAGGTGGACAGCCGGTCGATCAACCTGGCGTTGGCTCTCGGTGTGGCATGAATATAACGTCCTCCGTCAGAGATCCTCATCCATCCGGTCAGTTGTAATGGATCTCCTGAAGGAGCTCCGGAAGCATTGTGTAGCACGGCTCCTGAATCGATCCTCAGACTTTCTCCTGGCCCGGTGATGGCGAGCGCCGGAGCCGCCTTGTTGCCCGGCGGGATGACCAATCTGATGGATTTTCCGGAGCCGGGCCGAAGGATGAGGCTGTCCAGGGATATGATGTTTGTGCCGATGGGCAGCCTCACTTCATAGTCCAGATCAAGTATGCTGTGATCCAGCAGGACGTCTTCCCCAGACACCGGCACCCCATCGGGATGCCAGTTGGCCGCTGATGTCCAGCTGCTGTCTCCTGCCCCACCATCCCATTTCTTTTGGCTGTTGGCCGTCAATACCAACATCATCCAGGCTCCCGCACAGATCATCCCCTTCATATTTTCCATTGAAACCAAGGCAAGCTACAGTGCTGAAGAGGGGGCTTCCTATGTTAAAGCACCGATTTTTCATCGTTTTTTTCTCCGCTTCATGTAATCTTGCAGAGAATACGGACGTATGGGAACGATCATCCGCAAGGAGTTGGGACAGTTTTTCAGCAGTATGACGGGATACCTGTCGGTGTTGTTGTTCCTGCTCCTGAATGGTTTGTTTTTATTTGTTTTTCCGGATACCAACCTGTTTGATGCGGGATATGCCACGTTGGATGCCTTCTTTCAGACAGCTCCCTGGATATTGCTGATGCTCATCCCGGCGATCACGATGCGCAGTTTTTCGGAAGAGTTCAGGGCGGGGACATGGGAGGTGCTTTGTTCCAGGCCGTTGACCAGGGCGCAGATCATCGGTGGAAAATACCTGGCGGCCCTGTTGATCGTGATCTGCGCTTTGTTGCCCACACTCATTTACGTGTGGACGATCGCGCGTCTTTCCACGGCAGGTATTGACGGGGGCGGCATTGCGGGTTCCTATATCGGACTGGTGTCGCTGTCGGCCGTCTTCACCGCCATTGGTATTTTCTTCAGCAGTCTCAGTTCCAATCCGGTGGTGGCGTTTCTGGCCAGTGCCTTTGGATGTTTCATCTTTCATTCGGCATTCACTGCCCTGGCTGGGCTGGAATTCCTGCGCGGCGGTGCCGGATACTGGGTGGAAATGGTGGGCATCGAGGCACATTACCGGAGTATGAGCCGGGGTGTCATCGACACGCGGGATGTCATTTATGTTGGTTCGGTGATCGCTTTTTTTCTTTTTCTAACTGCCCGCAAACTCCAGCATCGCTAAGATTATGTTCGACAGGATCATACGCGCACGTTTTGGCTGGTTGGCGGTATTCTCCGTCCTGCTGGGACTGAACTTTCTTTCCTCGCTGTTTCATGTCCGACTGGATCTGACGCAGGAGCGCAGGTTCACGCTGTCTGATGCCAGCCGCAGGCTGGTGCGTGAGTTGGAGGGCCCCGTGGCAATCACGGTGTTGCTGGAGGGCGAAATGCCTGCCGGTTTTCGCAAACTGGCCGATGCATCCCGCGATCTGCTGAATGACATGCGGGATATTGCACCTGATAAGATCACTTTCACTTTCGCCCGTCCCGCGGCAGATGCCGATGACAGCACACGCGTGAATATTTATGATTCACTCCAGCGTCTGGGCGTCAATCCTACCAATGTCAAGGCACAAACGAAAAAAGGAGAGGGCTCGGAAGAGACCCTGCTTTTCGCTGGTGCAGTGATCAAATACGGCGATCGCACGATAGGCGTGGATCTGTTGTCCGGGCAGAGTCAGCTCTCCGGTATCGAGTCGCTCAACAATGCCGAAGCATTGCTGGAGTATCGATTCACCGATGCCATCAGAAAGGCTACCCGGCAGACAGTTCCGCTGGTGGGTTATCTGGCCGGTAATGGGGAACCACTGGATTACCGGATTTATGATCTGATTGAACAAACGCTTCGTCCGAATTATGCATTCCGCATCATTCCGATCGATAGTGTTACACACATCCCTTCCGATTTCGATGCCCTTTGTGTGGTGAAACCCATGCAGCCCTTCACCGATGCACAGAAACTGAAGATCGATCAGTATGTGATGCGGGGTGGCCGTGTCGTATGGATGCTGGATAATCTCTATGCCAGCCTCGACAGCCTTCAGCGCAGCGAGGGGTCTTTCATCGCCTTCGATCTCGGACTCAATCTCGAAGACTTATTGTTCCGATATGGTGTTCGGATCAACAGAGATCTTGTGCAGGATCTGCAAAACGATGGCATTCCATCTGTGATCGGGCAGATGGGCGATAAGCCTCAGATCGAGGTGCTGCCCTGGCCGTATTATCCGCTGTTGCGACATGCGGGGCAGCATCCCATTGCCAAGAACATGGATTATGTGCTCTCGAAATTTCCGCAATCCATCGACACCGTCAAGGCGCCGGGTATCCGTAAGACGATCCTGTTGAGTACATCAACATCCGCCCGTTCGCTGCCTACCCCGGCGAAGGTCGAATGGGAGAGTATACGTACCCAGGAGGATCTGGCCAGTTTCAATGCATCTGCCATTCCTGTGGCGGTATTGCTGGAAGGCAGGTTCTCATCATTGTATGCAAACCGGATGGGACGGGCCCAGGTGGATTCGCTGGAGGCCTTGCAGGGTTCGCCATTCCTGGGCAGTGCCGCCGCTGAAGGTAAAATGGTGGTGGTGGCCGATGGAGACCTGCCGCTGAACGAAGTGTCTCAACAGGACGGGCCGCTGCAGATGGGCATGAACGCCTATACCCGACAGCAATATGCCAATCGGAGTTTCCTGCTGAACACCCTCGAATATCTGACCGACAGCACAGGCATCCTGGAGACGCGCTCAAAGGACTACACCCTTCGACTGCTTGATGACAAGCGGGTGGAAGACGAACGCCTTCAGTGGCAGTTATTGGATATCGCCGGCCCCATGCTGCTCATGCTCCTGAGTATCGCTACCTGGCAATATTGGCGCAGGCGGCGTTACGGATCTCCTTTGTGAGCCACCTCCTTCTTTCTTATTCATATCTTTGCGATCATTCATCACAGGATGATACAAATCTTTCGACATGACGCCTGATCAAATCACTTATCTCACATTTGGTATTCTCCTGACCCTGGCCCTCGTGTTCGACCTCGGACTGATGAGCAAGCGCAACACTTCCATCTCCATGAAGAAGGCGCTGTATCAGACGTTGTTCTGGGTGGCTTTGTCGCTGGGCTTTTGCGCATTTCTGTGGATTGAGAAAACTCCGATGGTAGCCACCAAATATTTCACGGCTTACCTGATGGAATGGTCACTGAGTGTCGATAATATATTTGTATTTATTTTGATATTCACCTATTTCAAGGTGGAGGAACTGGATGCGGGCCGGGCTTTACTCATCGGCATCCTGCTGGCCATCATCTTCCGGATCATATTTATTGCCGTTGGTATTGGCCTGATCGAACGCTTCCACTGGATTCTGTACGTATTCGGATTCTTCCTGCTCTACACGGGTTACAAACTTTTCTTCAAGAAGGATGAAGCGGAATTCGATCCGGCTGAAACATCGGTGTACAAGTTCATGAAGAAATTCCTTAGGCTGTCTGAGCTGGAGCCGAAGGGTCGATATTTCATCCAGCACAATGGAAAGATCTTTTTCACCACTTTGTCAGTTGTGGTCATCATGCTCGCGGCCGTTGATCTGGCATTTGCACTTGACTCCATTCCCACGGTGGTGTCGCTCGTGCGTGATGATGCCGGTGCGGAGTTCACGGCCGATGACAAGCTGGTGATTTATTCTTCGAATATTTTCGCCATCCTGGGCTTGCGTTCCCTCTTCTTCCTGCTGCGCGGTGCGGTCGATCAGTTCGATTTCCTTCAACAGGGCATCGCCATCGTACTGGCATTCATTGGTGTGAAGATGCTGGTGGAATACTTCGATATCCGGATCAACATCTTCGTATCCCTGTCCGTCATCGTCGCGTGCCTGACCGGATCCATCCTTTATTCGATCAGGCACCGGCGCATCAAAGCCAAACGAGATGCCCGCCACGCCGTCTGACACCGACAACTTCGTGTACACGCCACCGTTAGTTACCGGCTTGGTGCGTGGCACGCTGCGTCCCGGGAAGGGAGAACCGCCCTGCATCCTGCATTTGTTGACGGATAGCAGGAAACTGGTGGCACCGGCCTCCACGGTGTTCTTCGCACTTGTCACCGGACAGCGCGACGGCCATCAGTTTGTCGAGGAGTTGTATGCACGGGGCGTGCGAACCTTTGTCGTTTCAACACAAACAGCCACGACAGGCTGTGAAGATGCATGGTTCATTCATGTCACGGATACACTGAAAGCCCTGCAGGCATTGGCGTCGAACCACAGAGCGAGATTTAGCTTTCCTGTGATCGGGATCACAGGCAGCAACGGGAAGACCATTGTGAAGGAATGGCTGAACCACCTGTTGGCACCCAATTTCCGGATCGTCCGCAGTCCGAGGAGTTACAATTCACAGATAGGTGTTCCGCTCAGTGTGTGGCAGATGCGGCAAGGCGATCAGCTTGGGATTTTCGAAGCAGGTATTTCCAGGCCCGGTGAGATGAAACGGCTTTCCGAGATCATTCTGCCCGACATTGGCATCTTCACCAACATCGGCGATGCGCATAACGAGGGGTTTGGCTCCCGTCAGCTGAAGGCATGGGAGAAACTTAGATTGTTTCTGAGATGTCGTACCCTTTTTCATCCGTCAGATGACCCGGATATCCGCGCCGTTATTGACGAATGGAGTATTGAAGATCCGGATACCACATCCCAGGTGACATTCCTCAGCTGGGGCCGTTCCTCAGACGCAACACTCCGCATTCTTTCGATTGATACGGCCGGAGATACTTCGTGTATACGTGCCCGTTATAGTGAGCGGGAGTTGTCCGTGGTCATACCATTCACCGACAAGGCTTCGCTGGATAATGCTGTCCAGGTTTGGCTGGTGATGCTGCACTTGGGGTTTTCCGATCCGGTGATCCGGGAGCGGATGGCAGGACTCCCGGTTTTGTCGATGCGTCTTGAACTGAAGGATGCCATCAACCGATGCATCATTGTGAATGACAGCTACAATGCGGATCTTGGGTCGCTTCGGACAGGGCTTGAATTCTTGTTACAGCAGCGGCGTTACGTACGTAGGACCGTGATCCTGTCGGATATCCCGCAGAGTGGTCGAATGGCGGATGAACTGTATACAGCGGTGGCGGATCTGTTGACCGACCATCGGATCGACAGGTTGATCGGTATTGGACCGGTGATCTCATCGCAGGCGCACAGGTTCACCGCGCTTCCGGCTTCTGAGTTCCATGCCACTACCGAGGCATTCCTGGATGTGATCCATACACAGCGCTTCAGGGAGGAGGCCATCCTGTTGAAAGGTGCACGCAGTTTCACTTTCGAGCGCATCTCCCGGCAGTTGGAGGAAAAGAGGCATCAGACGAGGTTGGAGATAGATCTCTCTGCAGTCTCCCACAACCTCGCACAGTTCCGGAACAGATTGAAGCCCGGAACACGGATCATGGCGATGGTGAAGGCCTTGTCTTATGGTGCGGGAGCCTATGAAATCGCCGGATTGATGCAGTTCCATCGGGTGGACTGGCTGGCAGTGGCTTATGCTGATGAGGGTGTGGATCTGCGTCGTCAGGGCATACGTTTGCCGATCATGGTGATGAATCCGGAGCCGGCCGCCTTTTCCAGTCTGACAGCATATGATCTGCAACCTGAGATTTTCTCCTTTGATATCCTGGATGCGTTCTCCGACTTTCTCATGCATGAGGGCGTGAAGGACCATCCCGTGCATATCAAGTTTGATACGGGGATGCACCGACTGGGATTCATGATTGATGAAGTGGAATCGCTTGCACAACGCCTCGCTTCACAGGGACTGATGCGCGTGCAATCGGCTTTCACGCATCTGGTGGCCAGTGAGGATCCGGCATCAGATGATTTCTCCCGTGAGCAATCATATTTATTTTCGAAGGCCTGCGACCGACTGGAATCTGGCATAGGATATGGATTTCTCAGGCATGCTGCAAATACTGCGGCCATCTCGAGATTTCCCGATCTCCAGTTTGATATGGTTCGTTTGGGGATTGGTCTGTATGGTGTCCAAACGGGGGGATTCCCGGGATTGCAACTGCAGGAAGCATCTACCCTGAGGACGACCGTAGCGCAGGTCAAACATGTCGCAGCCGGACTAACGGTGGGGTATAACCGAAAAGGCAGCGTGGATCGTCCTTCCGTAATAGCTACGATCAGGATCGGGTATGCAGACGGATATCCAAGATGTCTGAGCAATGGGATTGGCCGGGTCTCCATCGACGGAGTACCTTGTCCGGTGATTGGGAATGTGTGCATGGATATGACCATGATCGATGTGACGGATCATCCGGCCCAGATCGAGGCGGGAAAAGAGGTGGTGGTTTTTGGTTCTGAGCTATCTGTTGTGAAAGTTGCGCAATGGGCGGGCACCATCCCCTACGAGATCCTGACGGGTATCTCACCGCGGGTGCAGCGTGTCTATTTCGAACAGTGACACCCGGTTTCGTGGCGGGGGCTTGACTCATTCTGATTATCTTTGTCCACATCAATATCATCCAACTTGAAACTGAGGCATATTTTCATCGTCACTTTCCTGATCCTCCTGGCGGATCAGGTGCTCAAGATTTATATCAAGACGAATTATTTCATCGGTCAGGAGCATCCTGTAATTGATGGTATCCCCTGGTTCAGGCTTCATTTCATTGAAAATGAAGGGATGGCTTATGGATGGAAGCTCGGCGGAGACTGGGGCAAGGTGGCGTTGACGTTGTTCAGACTCGTAGCGGTGATCGCGGGCACCTGGTACCTCCGGCAGATCACCCGAAAGGGATATCCGTTCGGTTTTTTGCTATGTGCAACCTTGGTGTACGCCGGAGCCATCGGTAATCTGATAGACAGTATCTTCTATGGTCGTCTGTTCGAGGGCAGTGATCCGTTCTCACAGCATGTGGCCCGTTCCTTCTTTCAGGAAGGATTCACGAGTGGATATGCCGGCATATTACACGGCAAAGTGGTGGATATGCTTTATTTTCCCATCATCACCGATGCGCATTACCCGGACTGGTTCCCGTTGTGGGGTGGTGAGCCTTTCGAATTTTTCCGTCCGGTATTCAATATTGCGGATGCATCGATCTCCACTGGGGTGATCGCGATCCTGTTGTTTCAAAACAGATTTTTCAAGGAGACGGAAATGGGATCCACCCCGAAGGCAGATGCGAAAGCCAAGGTGGATGATGATGTCCAGGTTTCCTGATCGACGAATCATCCACATCATTTGCATGCTGTTCGATGGCTGCTTTCATCCCATGCATTGTTTGGATGAAGGATCGATCAGTTGATGATTTCACGCGTGTTTCTTGTCACAATCATCATGTTTTTCTGCAGATAATACCTTGTATTCCTGTTGAATATCACCTTGCTTCCCTTTTTCGGGATGGTACTTTCGTGTCATGTTCGTAAAGACGTTTGGAAGTACGGTATTCGGCGTGGAAGCCATGACGATTACGGTTGAGGTGAATTGGGAAGCACGGGGGAAGGAATATTTTATTGTAGGACTGCCCGACAGTGCCGTGAAGGAGAGTATCAAGCGGATCGAGAGTGCCATCAGCACGAATGGGTATGAAATGCCCCGTACGAAGATCGTTGTGAATCTGGCGCCCGCCGATGTCCGGAAGAGTGGGACGGCATTTGACTTGCCGATTGCGATGGGGATATTGGGAGCTTCCGAACAGGTGGGTAACTGGGAACGGCTGCAGGATTACCTTTTGATGGGCGAGCTGAGTCTGGAAGGCGAAGTTCGACCCATCAAAGGAGCCCTGCCGATCGCCATCCAGGCCAGGAGAGACGGTTTCAGAGGGCTGATCGTTCCGAAAGCCAATGCCCGGGAAGCAGGGATGGTCAACAATCTGAAGGTCTATGGCGTGAAGCATATCCGTGAGGTGATCGATTTTTTTGAAAGTGGCGAGGCGGCACTCAAACCGGTGACGGTGGATGTACGTACGGAATTCAGTCAAGCGCAGCATTCATTTGACACCGATTTTTCCGAAGTCAAGGGGCAGGAACATATCAAGCGTGCGTTAGAGATTGCGGCCGCCGGTGGGCATAATGTGATTTTGATTGGTCCTCCGGGTGCCGGAAAAACAATGCTGGCCAAACGTTTGCCGACGATCCTGCCTCCTTTAACACTGCAGGAGGCACTGGAGACAACAAAGATCCATAGCGTGGCCGGCAAGTTGCCAGAGCATTCTACCATCGTTTCGCGTCGGCCATTCAGATCTCCGCATCACACCATTTCAGATGTCGCCCTCGTCGGTGGTGGTGGGAATCCCCAGCCCGGGGAGATATCACTGAGTCATCATGGCGTCTTGTTCCTGGATGAACTGCCCGAATTCAAACGATCGGTGCTGGAAGTGATGCGACAACCGATGGAGGAACGAAGGGTGACGATCAGCCGGGCCCGCATTGCGGTTGAATTTCCGGCTTCGTTCATGCTGGTAGCATCCATGAATCCATGCCCATGTGGATATTACAACCATCCGGAAAAGGAATGTACCTGTCCACCGGGGGCTGTCCAGAAATATCTCAACAAAGTGTCCGGACCATTGCTGGATCGTATCGACTTACATGTGGAGGTCACGCCTGTCAGCTTCAATGAATTGACGACCATCCGGCCGGGAGAGCCATCTGAAGCGATCAGGATTCGGGTGTTGAAGGCCCGAGAAATTCAGGCTGCACGGTTTGCGGGGCACCCCGAACTCTTTGCCAATGCCCAGATCAGTGCCGGAATGCTTCGGGATATTTGCGCACTCGATGCAGTGTGCAATGACCTGCTGCGCACAGCGATGGAGCGACTGAATCTCTCTGCCCGGGCATACGACCGCATCCTCAAAGTGGCTCGGACCATTGCTGACCTGGCGGGGTCCGAAGATAT
>JBEEMB010000068.1:0-3557 GCA_041167815.1 Bacteroidota bacterium
GAGTGCTTCGAGTTCGTCGCCGGCGTCAAACAGCAATCTACGTATAGCCGAGTCCGTTATGTTCTCCTTTGTGAGGCTGATGGGTCGGAGGTGCAGTTCCACGAGCTTTTTGACGAACCGCATTTTGGCATCCTGCGGCAGTTTCAGTTTAGCGAAGATCTTCGGCACCATTCGTCCGCCGACGACTTCATGCCCGTGGAACGTCCAGCCGGTCCCTTCTTCGAATCGCTTGGTGGCGGGCTTTCCGATGTCGTGCAGGAGTGCGGCCCAGCGTAGCCAGAGATCATTGGTGTTGGGCGCGATCTGGTCCATCACCTGGAGCGTGTGTGTGAAATTATCCTTGTGGCCCTTTCCGTCGCGGTACTCGGCGCCCTCGAGATCCACCATCGGCGGGAATATGATGCGCAGGAGTCCGCTCTTGTGCATCAGGTCGAAACCCACGGAGGGCTTCGGAGCCATCAGCATCTTATTGAGTTCTTCGGTGATGCGTTCCTGTGTGATGATGCGGATGCGTTCCTTATTGTCTACAATTCCCTGCCAGGTGACGGGTTCGATGGTGTAGCCCAGTTGTGCGGCGAAACGGATGGCGCGTAGCATCCGGAGCGGGTCGTCAGTGAAGGCCTTGTCGGGCGACAAGGGGGTGCGGATGATGCCGTCATTCAAATCCTTGACGCCGTTGAATGGATCGTAGAGTTTTCCGAAATCATCGGCATTGAGTCCGACAGAGAGGGCGTTGATGGTGAAATCCCTGCGCTCCATATCTTCTATCAAGGTCCCGGGTTCTACTTCAGGGTTCCGGGAATCCTGTCGGTAGCTTTCCTTTCGGGCCCCTACGAATTCGATATCATATTCGCGGACGCGGATATGTGCGGTACCGAAGGTTTTAAAAAAAGAGACGGTAGGCACGGGTTTGAAGCGTTCCGCCACCCGATGGGCAAGCTCGATGCCATCACCGAGGCATACTACGTCGAGGTCTGCGCAGGGTCTGTCGCTCAGCCTATCGCGCACGAAGCCACCCACCAGGTAGGCTGGTGTTCCAGCCTCCTGCGCAGCATTGGCGATCTTGTTGATCAAAAACTTTTCTTCCTGCGAACAGCGGATATCCATGGGGCGCAAAAATAGGCAAACTTGGGACTTGCAGGCAGGTCAAGGCAGGTGTTGGAGGAGTTGGTCGACCCGAATTTTCCGGCCGCAAAGGAAATGTCCCATTGGGCATTCCTTTTTCCCGTGGATGCCGCAGGGGCGACAGGCCAGGGATGCGTCCACTTCAACGATGTGACTGATCGTGGAGAGCGGGCCATATCCAAAAGCCGGCACGGTCGAACAGAAGACGGCGGTGACGGGCGCATCAGTGGCGGACGCGAAATGAAGTGGTCCGGAATCATTGACGAAATTCATCTTTGCGCCAGCCTGCAGGGCCACGGATTGCAGGAGGGAAAGTTCTCCGGCGAGATTTGTGATGCGGCAGCCTCCGCCGGCCTGGGTGCGAACCTGCTCGCAGACGGCATGATCATTTGGACCGGCGATGAGGTAAACCTGGTATTTGCGTTGGGCTTCCTTCACAAAGGTCGCCCATGATTCGACGGGCAGTTGTTTGGTAAACCAGACTGATGATGGCGCCACGCATATGTATGGTTCGGCCTGATATTGTGAAATGAAATCACGATCGGCATCCGAAGGATACAGCCGCGGTTTTGCAGGCTCAGCATCGGTGAGATCTGCGATCAATCGTTGATTTCGGTCGGTCTCGTGAAGCACACCGTTGGTGGTCAATCCACCGTGAGGAAGGCTGTGATCGAAGAGGAAATGCAACGGGTTCTTATCGAATCCGATCCGTTCCTTCGCACCTGAAAAGGCGGTCAGCAGGCCGGTAGCGAAGAAGCGCTGCACATTGATAACAGCATCATATCGTTGACTACGGATCTGACGCAGCAGTCTCATCAGATTCTTCAACTTCCCATTTGTTTTGTCCCAGATGAGTACCTGACGGAGGTATGGGTGTCCTTTCAGCAGGGCCTCGTTGCCTTTTCTTAGCAGGAAATCGATCTGTGCATCAGGGTATTGTCGATGCAGTTTTTCGACCATGGCGGTTGCCAGGACCACGTCGCCGATGAAGGCTGTCTGTATGATGAGGAAGGATTTTGGCACACCGCAAAATTACGGTGTTTGTGGAGAACCGGAGGATTGTCGGGCGGAGGTCTGTGGCGACAATCCCCTATTTTCGCGAAAATTTATTCAGATGGAATTGAAGCAACAGATAGAAGCGGCCTGGTCGAATCGGGAGCTCTTGAAAGACAACACATATTCCGATGCCGTTCGGGTGGTGATCGAGGAGGTTGACAAGGGACGTTTGCGTGTGGCGGCACCGGAAGGTGACGGTTGGGTAGTGAATGAGTGGGTGAAGCAGGCGATCCTGATGTATTTCGGGATCCAGCAGATGCAGACCTGGGAGCTGGCGCCGTTCGAGTTCTATGATAAGATGCTGTTGAAAAAGGATTATAAAAGCCTGGGGGTTCGTGCGGTACCGCATGCGGTGGCCCGTTATGGTGCCTATCTGGCGAAGAATGTCGTTTTGATGCCTTCTTATGTGAACATCGGCGCATATGTGGACGAGGGCACGATGGTGGACACCTGGGCGACGGTGGGCAGTTGCGCGCAGATCGGCAAGGGCGTTCACCTGAGTGGCGGCGTGGGTATTGGCGGTGTACTGGAGCCTTTGCAGGCCAGTCCGGTGATCGTTGAGGACGGCTGTTTCATCGGCAGTCGCTGTATCGTGGTGGAAGGTGTCCGGGTGGAGAAAGAGGCGGTCCTGGGCGCGAATGTGGTGTTGACGCAATCCACGAAGATCATCGATGTGAGCGGACCGGAGCCTGTGGAATACCGCGGTCGTGTTCCGGCGCGCAGTGTGGTGATCCCGGGATCCTATCCGAAGCAGTTCCCGGCGGGCGAGTACCAGGTGGGTTGTGCGTTGATCATAGGCCAGCGCAAGGCGAGTACGGATCTGAAGACGAGTCTGAACGACGCATTGCGTGATTTCAATGTCTCGATCTGATTTTGGGTGAGATTTTGGAGAATTGGAATTAGTTTATATATTTGCAGTCCCCTGAACAAGGAAAGGATGCCCAGATGGCGAAATTGGTAGACGCACTGTGTTCAGGTCGCAGCGTTCGCAAGGACGTGCTGGTTCGAATCCAGTTCTGGGCACCGAAAAAAAGCAGTCAGTAATGGCTGCTTTTTTATTTTGGGCATGTCGAAGCGTTCGCAAGAACATGCCGGTTCCCTGCCTGCCGGCAGGCAGGGAATCCAGTTCTGGGCACTCCAAAAAAAGCAGTCGGTAACGGCTGCTTTTTTTTATTTCGATGCTCGAGAAGGGGTGCTGGCGTTTGATTACGGATTAAGTTCAAATCTGATTACGGATTACTTCAAACCAATGGCGCTACAGGCATCAATGCTTCCTGACGTAGCGCGCGATACCAGTTTTCCATCAGTTCATCCCTGTGCAAGGCTGTCCATTCTATTACCAATCCGAGCACTCTTGGGGGAAGACTTCCTCCTAT
>JBEEMB010000134.1:0-14791 GCA_041167815.1 Bacteroidota bacterium
CGGTCGATTGGGGCCTAATGGCAGACTCATCGCCTTCGATCAGGATGAAGACGCGCTGCGTAACCTGCCTGAAGACCCAAGGCTCACCTTCGTGCCGCATAATTTCAGGCATGTAGAGCGGTTCCTGCGTCTGCATAAGGCATTGCCCGTGGATGGGGTGCTGGCTGACCTCGGCGTCAGTTCTCATCAGTTTGATGAAGGGTCCCGCGGGTTTTCGATTCGCTTCGACGCTCCACTCGACATGCGGATGGATCGGCGCCAGGGGCTCACGGCAGCACAGCTCGTGAAAGACCTTCCGGAGGAAGAGCTTCACCGGATCTTCGAGCGCTACGGGGAAGTGACCAATGCCAGAACACTGGCACGTACGATCGTAGAAACCCGGGCCAGTCAGTCCATGCAAACGGTCAAACAGTTCATGGATGCCCTGCAGGGTGTGGTGAAAGGCAACCCGAACCGCTATTTCGCGCAGGTTTTTCAGGCCCTCAGGATCTCGGTCAATGAGGAATTTGGAGCCCTGGAAGAAATGCTCGCCCAGTTGCCGGCCATCATGAAGCCCGGAGGCCGTGTGGCGGTCATCACCTTCCACAGCCCGGAAGACCGCATCGTCAAGCATTTCTTCAAGGAAGGTGCGGTAGGAGAGGTCTCGAGGGATGAAATTTTTGGAACACGACCGGCATCTCCGTTCAGGGCTGTCCAGAAGAAGCCGGTCCTGCCGACGGAAGCTGAGACCAGGGCCAACCCGCGGTCAAGAAGTGCTAAGCTTCGTGTGGCAGAAAAATCTTAAGGAACTGAAAGGATATGGAGCAGGAAGAACATAAAGCAACAACCGGAGAGCGGGAAGAGGAACGGGTAAGACCAGCCCTCGGAAGCAGGTTGTTCAGCCAACGATGGCTGGTGGCAAACATCCCGTTTTTTCTCTTTTCAGCCCTGCTCATGGGTATTTATATATACAACGGACACTTCGCCGAAAAGAAGATAAAAGATATCAATCACGCAGCCGCCCAGATACGGGATCTGCAATACGAATACAAAACGGTGAAAAGTGAATTGATGTACCTGCAAAAGCAAAGTGAAGTGATCAAGGCAGTGGAAGGAATGGGATTGAAAGAGATCACAGCGCCGCCCGTCAGATTGAAAGACACACTCGACCAATAGAAAAAAGATATAAAAACAAGCCGATTGGAAATCAAGAAGGACATATTGTGGAGAGGATACCTGGTTTTTCTGGGTATGCTGATCTTCAGTCTCCTTATTATCGGTAAGGCCGCCTTTATACAACAGGTGGAAGGCGACTATTGGAAAAGCCTGAGTGACAGTATCCATCTTCAGTATCAGGAACTCGACGCAGACCGCGGAACCATCTTCAGTGAGGATGGAAGCATGCTCAGCTCATCCATCCCCTTCTTTGATGTCAGAATAGATTTTGGCGCCCAGGGACTCAGGGAAAAATCCGGTGCCCGGTTTAAGAAACATGTGGATTCCCTCAGCTACCGGCTGGCCCAGTTGTTCAATGACAGGCCCGTCGATGAATACCGAAGCGAGCTGAGCCAGGGTTTCAAAGCAAAAGAGCGATATCACCTGCTCAAGCGAAATATCACCTTCCGCGAATATCAGGCACTCCGCGACTTTCCGCTTGTAAGAGACGGAAGAAACAAAAGCGGATTCATTTTCGAGGATCGGGAAAAACGCCTCACACCCTTCGGTCTGCTTGCCAATCGGACGATCGGACTTTCCAGATCATATGTCGACGCACGAGGTCGAGTCATCAACAAGAACGTAGGGCTGGAACTCGCGTATGATGACGTGCTGACCGGTGTCAGAGGGCGTAGGCTCGTGCGCCGGATATCCGGTGGTGCTTATGTGCCAGTGGAAGGATCTGAAACCGAGCCGGAAAACGGGAAGGATATCCGTACCACGCTGGATATCAACATTCAGGAAATTACTCATCAGGCCCTGCTGAGGCAGCTTGAAAAAGGAGAGGCGACCTATGGCACCTGCATCGTCATGGAAGTCAAAACCGGCAAGATCAAAGCCATCGCAAACCTGGGTCGACAGCCGGATGGATCATACTATGAAGACCTCAATTATGCCATCACGGGCACAGAGCCGGGTTCTACCTTCAAACTCGTAACCATGCTCGCTGTCTTTGAAGACGGCGTCGTGTCTCCCGAAACATCAGTAGACCTGGAAAAAGGCACATGGCGGGTCGGAAGTCGCACCGTGCGCGACAGCGAAAGACACGGCAGGAATCAGGTGACGGTAAAACAGGCTTTCGAACTCAGCTCCAACGTAGGGATGGCCAAATTGGCGATGGCTCACTACAGCGCCAGCCCTATGAAGTTTGTAGACCACATGAAAAAGCTGGGCATCAACAAATCCACCGGACTTGGACTCAAAGGGGAAACCAAATCAGTGATCCAAACCCCGGGAACCAGTAGCTGGTCTGCCAGCTCCTTGCCCTGGTTGAGTTTCGGATACAATGTGAAGATCACACCGCTTCATACCCTTATGTTGTACAATGCCGTGGCGAACGGGGGAAAAATGATGAAGCCATACCTGGTGAATGCCATCCTTCGGGATGGTCAGGAAATCAGGAGTTTCGAACCGGAAGTGGTCAGGGAACGCATCTGCAGCCCGGAAACACTGGAAAAATTGCAGCGCTGCCTGGAAGGTGTTGTGACGGAAGGAACGGCCAAGAGCCTGCGGAATCCCTTCTATTCCATTGCCGGAAAGACAGGCACCGCCCAGGTGGCAAATGGTAACAAAGGCTACAACGACCATATCTATCAGTCCTCTTTCGCGGGATATTTTCCGGCCGACAATCCACGGTACGCCTGCATCGTAGTGATCCGCAACAAGCCTCATGCGAAGATCTATTACGGAAGCAGTGTCGCAGGCCCGGTATTTCGTGAGGTGGCCGATAAGATCTATGCGCTCGATGTCAGCGCACAACCCTGGTACACTGCCAGACCTGTGCCAGACAGTACTTCATATCTCTGGGCTGGAGCCGGTAAGGATTTTCGATTGCTGCAGGATCGCTTCGGCCTGAAGGCACAGGATTCATCAGGGAAATCAACCTGGGCTGTGATGGCGGCGGCAAACGCAGCACCCGTTCGTAAGACAGTTCCTGTAACGAAAGGGCAGATGCCCTCCGTACAGGGCATGGGCTTGCGTGATGCCATCTATCTCTTGGAAAATCTAAGCCTGAAAGTGGTTCCGGTAGGCAATGGAAGAGTGAAGACACAGTCTGTGGAACCCGGCACCCCCATACAGAAAGGACAAACCATCACCCTTGAAATGGGAGCACCCTAACATCATTTGAAAAAAGAAGCATGCCCGTCTTGCACGACATATTATACCAGGTTCGACTACGCTCAGTGATGGGCAGCACCGCCGTTGACATCGGCAGTCTGCACATCGACTCGCGCGAAGTCGTCGCAGGCGGCTGCTTCATCGCTATTCGCGGAACAACCACCGATGGGCATGCCCACATCCCCATGGCCGTGGAAAAAGGGGCCGTGTGTATCATTTGCGAAGTCATGCCGGATCAAACCATCGAAGGTGTGACATATATCAGGGTAGATGACAGCGCATTCGCCGCAGGCAGGATCGCGCATGAATTCTATGGTCGGCCTTCCGAACAGATGAAACTGGTCGGTGTCACAGGCACCAACGGCAAAACGACGGTGACCACCCTGCTTTACCGACTCTTCGGAGCCCTCGACCATACGACGGGCCTCATTTCCACCGTCTGCTGTATGATCGGCTCCGAGCAGCTTCCTTCCACCCACACCACGCCGGATGCGATCAGCCTCAACGCATTGCTCCGTCGAATGGTGGATGCCGGCTGCAGCCATGCATTCATGGAATGCAGCAGCCATGCCATCCATCAGCACCGGATCGCAGGGTTGAAGTTTGCAGGCGCCATCTTCACCAATATCACCCACGACCATCTTGACTATCATAAAACCTTCGATGAATATATCCGGGTGAAGAAATCATTCTTCGATGGACTCTCAGACGAAGCCTTCGCCATCTCCAACCTCGATGATAAGCGAGGTACGGTGATGCTGCAGAATACACCCGCAGATAAGTTTTACTACGGGCTCCGCTCCATTTCAGATTTCAAAGGAAGGATACTCGAAAACGGTCTTTCCGGACTGCTTATGCTCGTCAATGAGCAGGAAGTCCATTTCCGCCTCATCGGAGAATTCAACGCCTACAATCTCCTCGCGGTATATGCCTGCGCCGTGTGCATGGGTGAAGACCGCCAGGATGTGCTTCGCGAAATGAGTCGCCTCGAAGGAGCGGAAGGCCGGTTCGACCAACTCACATCCAACAGCGGACGCATCACAGGGGTGGTGGATTATGCCCATACACCGGACGCGCTGCAGAATGTACTGACTACCCTGAGGAAAGTGGCGGCTGGTGGCGAACGCATCATCACGGTTGTTGGCTGCGGTGGAAACCGCGATCGAGCCAAGCGGCCCGTAATGGGACAGGTGGCCGCCGCACACAGCGACCGTGTCGTGTTCACTTCTGATAATCCGCGGGATGAAGATCCACAGGATATCCTTCTGGAAATGGAAGCAGGGGTAAGTGTGACGGATAAACGAAAACTGATCGTGATCGCCGACCGTCGGGAAGCCATCAAAACAGCAGTAAGCCTTGCCGCCCCGGGAGATATCGTACTGGTGGCCGGCAAGGGTCATGAAAAATATCAGGAAACCAAAGGTGTTCGCATCCCTTTCGACGACCGTCAGGTATTGGAAGAGATGTTTGAAATGCTTGAAAAATAAGAAAACCGCAAGGCCGAAACGCCCTGCGATAAATATAAACCATGCTCTACCAACTGTTCGACTGGCTTACAGATCAGGGCGTTAAATTCCCGGGAAGTGGACTGCTGCAGTTCATCACCTTCCGGGCGATGCTCGCTGTGCTCCTGTCGCTCGTGATCACCCTCTTCATAGGGAAATACATCATCGAGTTCCTGAAGCGCAGACAAGTGGGAGAAAGTGTGCGGAACCTGGGATTGCAGGGAGAAGAAAAGAAGCACGGCACACCCACCATGGGCGGAATCATCATCCTGTTGGGAATCATCGTGCCCACCCTGTTGTTTGCGGATCTGGACAAAGTGTATATCCGTCTGCTGCTGGTGAGTACCGTGTGGCTTGGTATCGTAGGATTCATGGATGACTACCTGAAACTCCGTGCCAAGCGCATGGCTGCAAAGTCGGGCGGCACACATGTGAAAACCAATAAAGACGGGCTCGCAGCTTGGTCAAAGATCTTGGGCCAGGTCGGCCTGGGCATCATCATCGGTGCCACCCTGATGTTCAGTGAAAACGTGAAAGTGTATCGTGAATATACCGGAAACAACGCCGTGGGCAAATCCATCAAAGTCGAAACCGACGGCAAGACCCGGTATTTTGTAGCAGCAGATGAACCCATCACCACCATCCCGTTCGTCAAGAGCCATGAATTCAATTACGCGAAGCTGCTACCGGCCGGCATGCGTGAATTCGCATGGGTACTTTATATCCTGATCGTCATATTCATTGTAACCGCCGTGTCCAACGGTGCGAATATCACGGATGGTCTGGACGGCCTGGCTACAGGGGTATCAGCCATCATCGGTATTTGCCTGGCCATTTTCGCCTATGCCAGCGGTAACGTACGACTGGCAGATTATCTCAATATTATGTACATCCCCAACCTGGGAGAGGTGTCCATATTCATCGCCGCCATGATCGGTGCCTGCATCGGGTTCCTGTGGTACAACACCTTCCCGGCACAGGTCTTCATGGGGGACACTGGAAGTCTTGCACTGGGCGGAATCATCGCCTCGCTGGCCATCATCATCCGCAAAGAATTGCTCATACCTATCTTCTGTGGCGTCTTTCTGGTCGAAAACCTCAGCGTGATGATCCAGGTCTCCTGGTTCAAATACACGAAAAGAAAATACGGCGAAGGAAGAAGGATCTTTCTGATGAGTCCGCTACATCACCACTACCAGAAAAAAGGATACCATGAAAGCAAAATTGCCGTGAGATTCTGGATCGTGACAATGATGTGCATCGTACTCGCTGTCATGTCACTGAAAATGAGATAATACACCACCGCATTTATATGGAAAACCACACGACCGACGAAAAACACTGTACCCTGAAGCTCAAACGATCTTATCCCCATGGACAACTTCCAATGAAAGACCATTTTTTTTATCCAATGGACTATGCTCAGTTATGAAGACCATCATCCTCGGTGCTGGTGAAAGCGGAGTCGGCGCGGCGATCCTGTCCAAAAAGGCAGGGCACGAGGTATTTGTAAGCGATGGATCAAAGATCGCTGACGGATACCTCGCGGAACTCGCCGCGCACGACATCCCTTTCGAACAGGGCGGACACAATGAAGCCCTGATCCTGGACGCCGATATGGTGGTCAAAAGCCCCGGTATCCCGCAAGAAGCGCCAATGGTGAAAGCCATCAGGGCACGGGATATCGAAGTGGTCAGCGATGTTGAACTGGCTTATCGCTACAAAGGCAACAGCCGCATCATCGGGATCACCGGCAGCAACGGAAAAACCACCACCACATCCATGATCTGGCATATCTGTCAATATGCCGGATTGGATACTGCACTGGTGGGAAACATCGGAAAATCCATCGCCCGGCAAGTGGCACTGGATCCCAAAACGGTCTATGTGACGGAGATCAGCAGCTTTCAGCTCGATGATATCCACACTTTCAGGCCGGATGTAGCGGTGCTGACCAATATCACGGAAGACCATCTCGACAGATATGGTTATGTATTTGAACGCTACGTGACCGCCAAATTCAATATCGTCAAAAACCAGACCGTCAACGATCATTTCATTTACTGTGCAGATGATCCCGTAACCATGAACTACATCGAAAAATTCAACATCCACTCCATCAAACATCCGTTTTCCATGAACAGAGAATTCCCCAAAGGCGCCTTTATCTCCAACGACCAGATGACCGTGGGTGGACAGGATCCCATCACGATGGGTGTGCTCGACTTTACCCTCCGCGGAAAACATAACCAATACAACACGATGGCCGCCTGCCTGGCAGCTTCCGTGATGGACATCCGCAAGGAGAAAATACGTGAGGCCGTCACCACCTTCGAAAGCCTGGAACATAGAATGGAAAGGGTGGCTACCGTGCGTGGGGTTGAATTTGTCAACGACAGCAAGGCTACCAATGTCAATAGCACCTGGTTTGCCCTGGAAAGCATGACCAGGCCCGTGGTACTGATTCTTGGCGGGGTGGACAAGGGCAATGATTACAGCCTCATCACCGAATTGGTTCGGGATAAGGTCAAGGCCATTGTGTGCATGGGGCGGGATAATACAAAACTCCACCAGGCTTTCAGTGGCATCGTGCCGCAGATGATGGATGCGGACAGTGCAGCCGCTGCAGTGCGACTGGCCTTTGGCGTGGCAGAAAAAGGGGATATCGTGCTCCTCAGTCCGGCCTGCGCCAGTTTCGACCTCTTCCGAAACTACGAAGACTGCGGACATCAGTTCAAAGAGGCCGTCATGGCACTTTGAACGGGTTCAGTCAGCCTTTGAAACACACTGGAAAGCAGTAGTAACATACATGAGCACAAGCATCGACATACCGGTAGGCAAACAGGGTAAATTCAGGCTGGAAACCTTTGGCGACAAAGGTATTTGGGCCGTCGTGCTTATCCTGTCGCTCTGGAGCATGCTCGTCGTGTACAGCAGCACGGGAACGCTGGCATATAAAATGTCCACGACCACAGAAACTTATCTGGTCAAGCAGGTCGGATATATTTTCATGGGCCTGATGTTAATTTATATCCTGCACCGGGTCAATTACAAATGGTATTCGCGCCTGTCGGTTTGGTTGTTCTGGGCCTCGATTCCATTGCTCATTTACACCCTGGCATTTGGATCCCGCATCAATGATGCCAGCAGATGGATCAAGCTTCCGATCATCAACATGACCTTCCAGACTTCAGACATGGCGAAGTTGGCCCTGTTCATGTTCCTCAGCCGTCAACTCAGCAGAAAACAGGCGGTAATCCGGGATTTCAAAAAAGGATTCCTCCACCTCATGTGGCCTGTCGGATTGGTCTGCCTGTTTATCGCACCGGCCAACCTCTCCACCGCATTGCTTGTGGGAGCTTCCAGCCTTATGCTTATGTTCATCGGAAGGGCCAAGATTTCACATATTCTGATGACCATCATCGTGTTGTCCATTCCAATCGGCATATTGGTGGGTATTGCATCAGCCTATCGAAGCGAACCGGGCGGAGAGCAGGTCGAGTTGCCCGTCGCCCTTCAGAAGGGAAGGGTGGAAACCTGGGTACGCCGTATCCAGGAATTCATGTATGCCGACAGTCAGGATGCTTCCTATCAGGTACAACAGGCGAAGATCGCCATCACCAAAGGGGGATGGATCGGCATGGGGCCAGGCAACAGTCAGGCCCGGAATTTTTTGCCGCATCCATATTCAGATTTCATATTCGCCATCACTATCGAAGAATATGGATTGGCCGGTGGAGCCTTCCTGACTTTCATTTACCTGTTGTTTCTGTTTCGTTGCATCACCATTTTCAGGAGATGCCCTTATGCCTTTGGCGCCTTTCTGTCGCTGGGGCTTGGTTTCACCCTTGCAGTGCAGGCCATGATAAACATGGCGGTTAATGTCAACATTCTTCCGGTAACCGGTGTAACCCTCCCGCTAATGAGTATGGGGGGCACTTCTATCATATTTACCTGTATCGCCATTGGCATCATTTTGAGTGTATCCAGGCATGTGGAGCAAGAGGAAGGCCGTAATACGGCCGAAAAAACAATTGAACATGGCGGAGCGTAGAGTTATCATAGCTGGCGGAGGGACCGGGGGGCATATCTTCCCGGCGCTCGCGATTGCCCATGCCATTCGAAACATGGCACCTGATACCCGGTTCCTGTTTGTTGGAGCACAGGGCAGGATGGAAATGGAAAAAGTGCCGGAAGCAGGCTTCAGGATCATCGGTCTCGATATCGCGGGCTTGGATCGCAAACATTTTTGGAAGAATATCAACCTTCCATGGAGGTTGTTGAAGAGTTTCTGGAAAGTCCGTTCCATCTTCTCGGAATTCAAGCCGCATGCCGTAGTCGGGGTTGGCGGCTATTCCAGTTTTCCTGTGCTGAGATTCGCACAGTCAAAGAACATCCCGACAGTCCTGCACGAGAGCAACGCATTTGCCGGTAAGTCGAATATCATGCTGGGTCGTCAGGCTTCCGTTGTCTGTGTGGCGCATGAAGGAATGGAAAACTTCTTCCCGGCGAATAAAATTCGAATCACCGGTAATCCCATCCGTCAACAACTGGAAGAAACGCTGCCGGAACGCGGAGAAGGCATAAGGTTTTTTGGTTTGCGCGAAGACAGGCCCGTGGTACTCGTAATTGGAGGCAGTCTTGGTGCCAAAAGCATCAATGAAGCCATGGCCACAGGTATTTCCAGACTGTCAGACCATCAGATACAATTGATATGGCAGACCGGAAAATCATATGTGAAACAGGCGGAGGAGGCCGTGAGCGGTTTTACGGGAATGTGGACAGGCCCATTCATCCGGGAGATGCAATATGCCTATGCCGCAGCGGATGTTGTGGTCTCCAGGGCAGGTGCGATGTCGGTGGCAGAGATTGCCGTGACCTCCAAGGCCGCAGTGTTCGTTCCATATCCCCTTGCAGCTGAAGATCACCAGACTGCCAATGCCCGCATCCTCTCAGAACGAGATGCTGCATCCCTTGTGCCGGATCCAGAAGCCAAAGACCGGCTGATGGATGCGGTCCTTGAGTTGGTGACGAATGAACATAAAAGGAAATCCATGGCAGGTAAGGCAGGTGCACTGGCTCATCGGGGCGCCGCAGACATGGTAGCAGGTATTGTTTTGGAATCCATGAAAAAGGAATCAAAGGGATGATCAGACTGGATGACATACGTACGGTCTATTTCATAGGCATCGGGGGCATCGGAATGAGTGCCCTCGCCAGATATTTTCTGTCACGCGGATGTGCCGTGGCAGGTTACGACCGCACACCCACGCCGCTCACACGCAATCTCGAAGCGTCCGGCATGAGGATCATCTACCAGGAGGAAACCGATGCCATTCCCCCGCAGCAGGATCTGGTCATCTACACACCCGCCATCCCCCAGTCAAATCTCATATACCAACATTTCCGCAATCTGGGTATCGACATGCTCAAGCGGAGCGATGTTCTCGGTATCATCAGCGAGGGGACTGAAAATATCTGCATCGCCGGAACACATGGAAAAACAACCATTTCGACCATGACGGCTCACCTGCTCCGCCATGCAGGATACGGATGCAATGCCTTCCTCGGAGGCATCTCGTCAAACTACGACACCAATTTCTGGGCCCATGAACGAAAGACCTCGGTCATAGAAGCGGATGAATTCGACCGAAGCTTTCTCAAATTGAGCCCCGACATCGCTGCCATTTCCGCCATGGATCCGGACCATCTGGATATTTACGGAACGGCAGAAGCCATGGAAGAGGCGTTCATCGAATTTTCCCGCCGCGTCAGATTGGGAGGGATGTTGTTCGCCCAGCACGGATTACACAGACTGCGGGACCTTCAGGGCCCCGTCACAACATATTCCTTGGAGGACAAGGGTGCGGACATCCATGCCTCTGGCCCTGTCCCCCGGGACGGGGCATATCATTACCATGTGCATGGACCGGATTGGACACTGAATGATGTGACCCTCAATATGGGCGGTCGTCATAACGTGGAAAACAGCCTGGTCGCCATTGGGATCGCCAAGCGACTCGGTATTTCTGATGATGCCATACGAGCCGCCATTTCGGATTTCAAAGGTGTGAGAAGGCGGTTTGAATATCGATTACGCAATCCGCGTCAGGTTTATATCGATGATTATGCACATCATCCTGAAGAACTCAAGTCGCTCATCCTCAGTGCCCGGGATATGTTCCGGGGCAAGAGATGCACCGTGGTTTTTCAACCGCATCTTTTCAGTAGAACCCGGGATTTCGCGGAAGGCTTCGCCCAGAGCCTGGATCTGGCAGATGAAGTGCTCCTGTTACCCATCTATGCTGCAAGAGAGTTGCCAATGGAAGGAGTGGACAGTCGCATCATCGGCACAAAGATGGAAGAGACACATTTTTATCTGGATAGCCTGGACGCCGTCTTGCATTGGCTCGATACCAACAAAGTCGAACTGCTCATCACCGCAGGTGCCGGCGACATCGACCAATTGGCGGAACCCATCACTTATCTGTTAAGAAAAAAGAACGATGGCAGATAAACGACTCATACAAAGTCTGTTCAAACTCACCGGACTCCTGATCGGCGCCGCAGGTCTTATATTCCTGTTGGTGGCCGCCGTCAGAATCCGAAGTGAACAGGTATGTACGGGAGTGATCATCAGTTTCAAGGGAAGCGCAAATGGCCGTTACGTCGGCAGTACGGAAGTTGCCCGACAGATGTGGCCGGGGGGTATCCCTTCTTTGAAAGGCCTGCCCCTTGATGAACTGAATCTGTCACTCATGGAACATCGGATCGAACAGGATCCCTGGGTAAGGAATGCGGAATTGTTCATCGATGCCAAAGGCAGATTGCAGGTGGAAGTGGAAGAGCAACAACCGCTGGCCAGATTGTTCAATCGGGAAGGGGCCTCCTTCTATATCGACGAAACCATGCGGCGCATTCCGTTGAACCGACATTTCACTCCAAACCTGCCTGTTTTCACAGGACTCCCGCTGACGTTGGCCGGCAAAGGAAAAGAAGACAGCGCATGTCTGGCAGAAGTGTTGGAGATAGCGTTGGTCATGCGGGAAGACAGCCTCTGGATGGCCCAGATTGAAGAATGTGCTTACGAGCCACCCAGGGGCTTTGTGATGTACCCCATGGCCGGTAATCATAAAATCATCTTCGGTGGATCGGAACGGGCACGCGATAAGTTCAGAAACCTGTTCGTCTTCTATGCAAAGGTGCTTGCCACAGAAGGATGGACCTCATACAAGTCCATTGACCTTAGATTCGCCAGGCAAGTAGTAGCGATTCCAACGTTGCCCGGCCAAAGGGTGGCAGACTCGCTCAAGGCTTTTGTTCCTCCCGTGGCAACCCAACAGGATCAGGAGCCCGCGGTCGAAAGCAGACCTGTCGACCCAACACCAATCAAACAGGAAACATCAGTCAATAGCAACACGAAGACTCCACGCCTGGTAATGCCATCCCGGCAGCGGAGTCCCTGAGGCCATCATTCGCTGAAAAACCATGAACCTGTCAAAACACCGAAATCGTACACAAGTAAGGAAACCTGAAAACGAATGACCATGAACTCGAATGACCGCCACCCTGCCGGTTTAGCACCGAATGCCACTTTTCCGAAAGAACAGCCTGTAATCGTGGGACTCGACATCGGAACCACCAAGATCGCCGCCATCGCAGGCAGAAAAAATGAATTTGGGAAACTCGAAATCCTGGGTTTCGGCAAGGCCAACAGCAACGGTGTTCAACACGGCATGGTGCTCAATATCGATCAAACCATCAGATCGATCCAGCAGGCCATGGAAAATTGCCTCGCCTCAAATCCAAACCTGGAAATCAATGAGGTTTATGTCGGCATCGCCGGTCATCATATCAAAAGCCTGCAGACACGTGGGGACATCGTGCGCCGTTCCAATGATGACGAGATCCGTCAGGAAGAAATCGATCAACTCATCAATGATCAGTACAAAACCTATGTACCGGCCAGCGATCAGATCATCGATGTGATCCCACAGGAATTCACAGTCGACAACTTTCCGAACATCGCAAACCCCATCGGATATAGCGGTGTCAAGATCGGAGCGAATTTTCATATCATCACAGGCGACCGAAATGCCATCCGGAACATCACGCGCGCCGTCGACAAGGCAGGTCTGAAGGTGAAAGACCTGATGTTGCAACCGCTGGCCTCTGCCGCCGCCGTCATGTGCGAACAAGACCTGGAAGCCGGCGTCGCCATCGTGGATATTGGAGGCGGCACCACAGACCTGGCTGTTTTTTACGACGGTATTCTGAAACAAACTGCCGTGATCCCCTTCGGTGGCGAAAATATCACCCTGGATATTAAAAACGGACTCGGCGTGCTGAAGGCACATGCAGAACGGATGAAAGTAATGTTCGGCAGTGCTCTTGCCGAAGAAGCCCAAAAGAACGCTTTCATTTCCATTCCAAGCTTGCGCGGGCTTCCTTCGAAGAACATCGCCGTAAAAAACCTCGCTGCCATCATCCAGGCCAGGATGACCGAAATCCTCGAATTCGTCAGCTACAATCTGAAGCAGGTAGGCCTCGACAATCGTTCGCTCAACGGTGGTATCGTGCTCACAGGCGGCGGCTCCCAACTCAAGCATTTGATACAGTTGACCGAATATGTTACCGGACTGAATGCCCGTATCGGATATCCGCACGAGCATCTCATGACCGGGCATATCGAAGAACTGTCGAAACCGATGTACTCCACCTGTATCGGCCTCATCCTCAAAGGATACAACGTCTATGAAAATAGTCAGAACCGCCTGGTGCAGCCATTCGGACAGGTCGAACAGCCTGCCGCAACCATTGTGGAAGTTCCGGAAAATCCTGACGGACAGGTCATCATCGGTGTGCCTGCAGGAGATCGGAAGAAGAGCCTGAAAGGGTTCATGGACAAGATAAAATCGGGCATCATCGACTTGTTCAAGGAAGAAGCCGAGGATACCAGATTCTAAACAAACGCGTATTTATCCAATGACCGATGCCCGAACATCTGCCCGGGCAAGGTTGATTCAGGGGCAGATGAAAAACCAGCAAGACATGATTTACTTTGATCTCCCGAAGCAGCAGTCCTCCATTATCAAGGTCATCGGCGTCGGTGGCGGTGGCACCAATGCGGTGAACTACATGTTCAACCAGGGCATCGAAGGTGTGGACTTCATGATCTGTAATACGGATCAACAGTCACTCGCCTCCAGTAAAGTCCCTAATCGGATACAGCTGGGCCCCAACCTGACCCAGGGGCTTGGTGCCGGTGCAAATCCAAGCATCGGCCGGCAAGCCACGGAAGAAAGCCTGGAAGAAATACGCCGCATCCTCGAAGTCAATACCAAAATGGTCTTCATAACCGCCGGAATGGGAGGAGGAACCGGTACAGGTGGTGCACCCATAGTCGCCAAAATGTGCCGTGAAATGGGCATCCTGACGGTGGGCATCGTAACCACGCCTTTCTCCTACGAAGGCAAGAAACGTCAGATTCAGGCTCAGGAAGGCATCGAGGAAATGAAGTCCTACGTCGACACCCTGCTGATCATCAGCAACGATAAACTCCGGCACCAATATGGTAACCTGACCATGCGTGCGGCTTTCTCAACGGCAGACAATGTACTCGCCACCGCGGCAAAATGTATTACGGATGTCATCAGTTCAAAAGGACATATCAATGTCGACTTTGCCGATGTCTGTACCGTAATGCGCAATGGGGGTGTCGCCATCCTCGGAAATGCGCGGGCGGAGGGTGAAGACCGTGCACGCCTCGCCATCGAACAGGCAGTGAACTCCCCGCTATTGAACGATAACGATATCCGTGGCGCAAAATGGATGCTGATCAATATCAACTCGGCCGAAGGTGAATATGAGTTCAAAATGGACGAGGTGGAAGTGATCCAGCAATACCTCATGGCACATGCCGGTGCTGAGCGTGACCTCATTCTGGGAATGGGTTACGATAACAGCCTCGGTAA
>JBEEMB010000193.1:0-2542 GCA_041167815.1 Bacteroidota bacterium
AAGAATCTGGAGAATGTGCAGGGTGATGAGCGTGACATCATATTGTTCTCTGTTGGTTATGGAAAGGATGGGGAAGGTAAACTTTACCTCAATTTCGGTCCTTTGAACCGCGAGGGCGGATGGCGCAGGTTGAACGTGGCCGTCAGTCGGGCCCGGCACGAAATGGTCGTGTTCAGCACGTTGAAGCCGGAGGATATCGATCTGGGTCGAACCGCATCCGAAGGGGTGGCAGGGCTCCGCGCTTTCCTGGAGTATGCCCACAAAGGCCGGAATTTGTTGCCGCGCCCCATTCTGAAGCAGGATACACAACAACATCTCTCCATCGAAAAAGAGATCGCGCAGCGACTGCAGGATCGGGGTGTCAGGTTACATACGCGGGTTGGATGTTCGGATTTCCGGATAGACATCGCCATCCTTCATCCCGATAAACCCGATACCTATTTGATGGCGGTGTTGTGTGATGGGGAGGATTTTGCCGCTACGCAAGAAGTGAGTGATCGGCATCTGGGCCGGCGCAGGGTGTTGGAGCAGCTGGGCTGGCGTGTTCATCAGGTCTGGACGATCGACTGGTGGGAGGATCCTGCGGGAACGCTGGACAAGGTTGAACAAGCCTATCGGGAAGCGCTGCATGCAAGGCCGGAATCGAAGCCCACCCCAGAACCGGTGATTATCAATCAGCCTTCATTGGCAGTACCTGAGGTGGAGACTGTGGGGGTATCCATACCGGAATCTTCTCCTACGGATACGCAATATGACGGTCAGCAGGATTATGTCGTCACCGTGCTGGAATCCATGGCAGATAATGGTCCTGACGAAATCATGGCTTCTGAAAACCGGGTCATCGTACGCAGTCAAATGCGTCAAATCCTGGAAATGGAGGCTCCGGTCGCCCGTCCGCTGGTGCTTCAGCGGGTATGTTCGGCCTGGCATGTGCCACGAAGGGGCATGCGTTTGGAGCGGCATCTCAATAATCTATTGGATGAATTGAATTTCACTGTCACTCTTCAGGATGGCGTGGAGGTGCTATGGTTGCCATCACAGGATCCTGAAGCACTGGATTTTTTCCGGATACCGGCGGATGAGGCAGGACGTCGCGCTCCTGATGAGTTGCCGGCGCATGAGATCGCGGTTGCCGTTCGCAGTGTCGTGAAGGCCAGTTTCAGTCTGCCGGAAGAAGAGCTGATCCGGGAACTGACCCGATTGTTTGGATTTGCCCGCACCGGCAGCCAACTGGAAGCATCCATGCGCAACGGGATAGCCATGGCCCGGATGCTGGGATGGGTGAAACTGGCGGATGGCCGTTATTCGAGGTGAGCATTCAATACTTGTCGAAAGGATTTAAATATAAATATAAAAGGGCCGGAGATATTCGATTCTCTGGCCCTTTTATATTTATATTGGATTGCTGCATCAGGCTTTCACCAGCTGGATCTCCGCGAGCAGACGGATCTCCTCGCTCACCAGCACACCGCCGGTTTCAAGGGTCGCGTTCCAGCTCAGTCCGAAATCGGTGCGATTGATTTTACCGGTTACAGTAAAACCTGCCTTGGAATTGCCCCATGGATCTTTGGCAACGCCTGCAAATTCAGCCTTAACGGATACAGAGCGGGTGATATCACGAATGGTAAGGTCGCCGGTGAGGGTGATCTCACCATCTTCATCGCGACTGGCGCCGGTGGATACGAAACGGATTTCCGGGAATTTTTCGACGTCGAAGAAATCTCCGCTTTTCAGGTGGCCGTCGCGCTGTTCGTTATTTGTGCTCAGGCTTTCGACTTTCGCGCTGAAGGTTACGCTCGGATTCGAAAACTGATCATCATCTGAGGTCGCGGTCACGGAGAAATCTGAGAAATGTCCGGTGACGTTGGTGATCATCAGGTGCTTCACCTTGAATTGTACTTCGCTGTGGGTGGGGTCGAGATTCCAGGTTACGTTTGCCATTGTGTAATGTTTTGAATTGATGTTTCGCCTTGTTGCGGCGTTGACATCACAAAATTGCTACCAAAAGTTTCCCTGGACGATGAACTAGATTAAGAAATCTGCGAATCTGGGTATCATGAAAGTTTTTCGCCCCGAATCTTGCTGAGGAACTCAGGCGTGACGCCGATGAAGGAGGCGATATATTTCTGCGGAATCTCGTTGATGAGGTTGGGATATGTCTGACAGAATCGTTGATAACGCTGACGGGCGGTGAGGCTGAGGTTCTCGATGAGTCGCATACGGGAGCTGACGAGCCCGTTCTCCGTAAGTACCCTGAAGTATCTTTCCAGTCTCGGTACTTCGTCGAACAGCGTGAGTTGGTCTTCCCGGCTGAGCAGGAGCACTTGAGATGGTTTGATCGAATCGACATTCAGCAGGCTTTCCCTCCTGGATATCACGCTCGACATATCGGATATCCACCAACCGGTGGGCGCAAATTGGAGGATATGTTCGAACCCGTTATCATCCAGGGCAAATGCACGCAGGCAGCCGTCAACGACAAAGGCAAGGTCACGTGCCACCTGGCCCTGTTTGAGTAGAAATTCCTTGCGCTTCATGTTGC
>JBEEMB010000075.1:0-4260 GCA_041167815.1 Bacteroidota bacterium
CGGCATTGTAGGTCTTGCCTTTGTAAGACTTTCCTGACTTCGCAAAGGCAAAGGCCGTACGCGTCAACTCTGTCTTACGGGGCTCTTCGTAATAAAGTTCGCGGGCCCTTTCATCCAGGATGGTGCCGATATCCACCTGAGCAGGTGTATATGGAGAGCATCTTGCACGTGTTCTGACAGCATTCACATCTGCGGTAGCTGATGCCACATCACCCTTGAACCAGTATGCTTCAGCACGCAGAAGATAAGTCTCAGCCAGGCGGAAAACATACCAATCGGAATTACCACCCTGGTAAGGCGTACGGATCTGATCAGGGATATAGAGCTTGTAATGCGGCCAATCGTACCAGGTACGTATGGTGTCACCGGTGGAAACAGTCAAAGCACCATTGGAATTGAAGAGCTGCAATCTCCTACCATACCAAGGGGAAATACCCTTGATCGAAGGGTTGTTATAGACAACCATGTTCATCATCATCCAGTTGCCAGATGCGGTATCCCGTCGCAAATCCTTGGTATCGTCCCAAATATCCCGGGTAGAATACCCTGTACCGCGGCAACGACCGATACCCCGCCCGTAGAGAGAGGCCATGTCAAGCTCTACACCAAAGTTGGGGGTCATCCCCACACGACCATCGGGTGTCAAAATCGTATTCACAGTGAAAAATGGAACCGCCTGACGCATGGCCGTGGTACCGTTCACTACGGCATTTTGATCGCCATAACGATCTGTGACCAGAAACAGCACTTCCGTGTTGGCACCGGATGCCTTGTTGGCAGGGCGGTGAAGATCCCAGATTACGTTCTTTTTGGTATCACTCAGCTCTGCACCAAACCTGGAAGTCACCAGCCTGTATGCACCATTGTTGATAACAGCAGAAGTGGCGGCAATGGCTTCGTCAAACAAACCGAGCGAGATGCAGACCTTCGCCAGCAGGTGATAGACAGCCGCTTTATTCACGTCACCCTTGTCCTGTACCCAGGGAACCGTTTGAGCCGCCGTGTCCAGATCCAGCTTGATCCGAGCCAGAATGGCGTCCTTCTTCACACTCTGGAAATCAAGTTTAGGCTCCGTGATCTCCTTGAAAGATGTGGGGATATCTCCAAACTGATGCACCAGACGATAATAGGCATAGGCCCGGTAAAAATAGGCCTTGCCCTTCACCACATCCTTTGCGGTCTGCGCAAATGTAGCCCCAGGCAGACGTGAAATGATGGTATTGGCCAGACGAATGCCCAGCCAGCCTCGATCCCAATACCAACCGATCCGGTTGAAATCGCCACTGTTCAGGTTGGCGTCAGGTGTGATCAGGATATTCATATTTACCGCAGGCCCGAATTTATCCGTCGTTCCTTCTACCGCCACTTCGGAGAAAATATTCTCTGTGATGATCGGGGAACCGTCCTCATAAAATTCCGGACGCATGTTGTTGGCACAGGAAGCCAGCGCTGCGCGGAAGCCGGACTCGGTAGTCAACGTGTTGTCCGGACTGAAAATCGAAAGCGGTTTCGGATCGAGGAACTCCTCTTTGCAGGAGAACAAACCCGTGACCATCAGACCGGCCAACAAGGTTTTAGTAAGATATGATTTATTTAAGCATTTCATATGCATGCGTTTTTTCAATGATGGATCGACTTAGAGGGTGAGGTTCAGACCAAGGTTGATAATGCTCGGGGTGAGGCCCTTGTTCTCGGGGTCGAAGTACTCCCAGGGAGAGAACACCCATGCATTCTGGACGTTCAGGTAGAGTTTGCGCGAGTTCAACTTATACTTCTCCAGGACATCCTGAGGAACCGTGTAGGCGAAACTGATGTTGTTGAGCCGCACGAAGGATGACTTCCTCCAAACGTTGAAGGCAACGGAACCACCTGCTGCAGACATCATCTTCGCATAATCGTTGATCGGATTGGTCGGGGTCCAGTATGGGCGACGATAGAACTGTGAACGGTCATAGAACAGATCCACGTTCTTCGCCTCGTTGAACTGGCTCATCTGTCCCAGACGGCTATAAAGCGCGAAGGAGACATCCCAGTTCTTGTACAGCTTGAATTCGTTACGCAGGTTGAAGGAGAACTTCGGCGTTGTCTGTCCCACAAACATCCTGTCATCCGTGGCCGTGTACCTTCCGTCGTTGTTCAGGTCTGCAAGACGGAAGTCTCCGGGTGTGAAACCATAGGAACGAGCCTGTGCATTATCTGCTGTTTGCCAAACCCCGGTTACCTGATAGTCGAAAATATCAGCGATTTGCTTGCCGATAAACCATCCATTGGCGATGTCATCTTTTTCCACATATCCGGTAATCTTACCGGTGGCATCCGTCACAGGAACCGGTCCGTAGAGACGTACGATTTTGTTCCGGTTCGTCCATCCGGAGAAGCTGGCATTCCACACGAAGTTGTTCTTCTTCATGATCGTGCTGTTCAGCATCATTTCAAATCCGCGGTTGTCGACCTGGCCAAGGTTGGCAATCACGCTCGTGAAACCGGTCATGATCGGCAGGGTGCGGTTGACCAACAGGTCGTTGGTGGAACGCTCGTACCAGTCAAATGAACCACTCACCTTTCCTTTCAATACAGAGAAATCGAAACCTACGTTCACCGAACGGTTGCGCTCCCACTTCAGTTTCGGGTTGGCCATGTTGGCCGCCTGAACCCGCCCAATGCTGTAACGAGCGCCACCGGACGTGATGAATTCATAGCTGCCGGCACTAAGGTTGGCCAACGCGGCATAACGACCGATCTCCCGATTTCCGTTTTCTCCGTAGGATACGCGGAGCTTACCATAATCGAGGATATTCGACAATCCACTCATGAACTTCTCATCCGTGATCACCCAGCCCAAGGCTGCGGAGGGGAAGAAGGCACGACGATTTTCCAGACCAAAGGCCGAATAACCGTCACGGCGACCGGTGACTGTCAGCATGTACTTGCCGGAGTATGAGTAGTTCAAACGGGCCATCAACGCGTCTGCCGTCGCATACTGGTCGTCGTTGGTTACGAGGATCGTACGGGCAGCAGCGATGTTATTGTATCCGAGGTTGTCGTTCGGAGAGAAGTTCTCCGCGTTCACCCGCTGGAACCAGTTTTGGTACTTCTCGGCATTCACCAGGGTTGTCACTTCGAAGCTGTGCTTACCGATGTTCTTGCTCCAACCGAGGATATTATCCAGCTGCCATTGCCACTGATTGTTGTCGGTCCGTTCGACGATACCATTTCTCACACCCACCAACGGATGCTGGGAGGAGATATGCGTGTAGTTCTTGTACCAGTCGAGACGTGGCGTGAAGTTGGTCTGATAGAAGAAACCAAATGGGAGCTTGCCTTTCAGATACAAAGATCCGAACAAGTTCATGGTCTTCTGCATACGTTTCCGATAAGTGATGTCGAGAAACGGATTTGCGTTGTTACCCGGATCATCATTCGTACTCGGACGCAGTGTCACACCATCATCCGCATAAAGCTGACCATACGGAGTCGTCCGGATCATGTCACCCAGCGTCACATTGTAAGGACTTTCATCCCGGTCGGCGAACTGCATGTTCATACCGAAGGTGAGCCACTTGGCAACTTCAGCCTCCACATTCACGCGGGCACGGAAGGTCTTGTACTTCTCTCCCACCGAAAGACCTTCGTTCTCCAGATAACCCAGTGATGTGTAATAACTGAGTTCGTTCTTTTTACCACTGATGGCGACGGTATAATCCTGCCCTTTCGACTGGCGGTTGTACATCTTGTCTTCCCAGTCGACGATGTTTCCTGCCTTGTAGTTTTTGATCTCCACCGTCGTGAGGCGCAGTCTGTTCAGCCAGATATCCACCGGATCTCCCGTTGCATTCGTCAGCGCCTTCCACTGGTCTACAGAGAGGCCTGCCGGCAGCTTGCTTGGGTCAGTAAATTGATATTGTATCATGGGACGAGAAGTAGAATCAAAGCCTCTCATGCTCCAAAGCACGTCAGTGCGCCAGTTCAAGAACTCGTCAGGACCCAGCAATTTCGGATACTGTGAAATCCTGTTGTGATTGTAATTGGCATTCACCGAAATCTGTGGTTTGCCGGTACGACCTTTCTTGGTGGTAATCAGGATGACCCCGTTGGCGGAACGTGCTCCGAATACGGCTGCAGAACTCGCATCCTTGAGGATATCCATCGTGGCGATGTCGTTCGGGTTTACATCGTCCAGTGATCCCTGGTAGATCACCCCGTCTACTACGATCAGTGGAGAGGTGGAAGCTATAAGCGAACCACGACCACGCACCAGCA
>JBEEMB010000083.1:0-3201 GCA_041167815.1 Bacteroidota bacterium
CGGGGCCGTTCCATGGGTTTCTTGGCTGAATCGATGACGGGCTTTCCCGGTACAGCCATGCTTTCATCCATGATCGGCATTCGGGCAGGCGCAGGTGTTATTGGCGGTGTGCTTGACCATCGATCCATGTCTGGGGCCGGAGAGTCGCGGTTGGCTGTCGGTTATGCATTACCCCTATCTTCCAGGCTGCGGGCTGGTATTCGGCTGGGCGTTCAGGGGCTTAGCGTGCCGGCTCACCGGACCATCATCGGGATGCCTGTGGAATGGGGATTGGTGTATCGGCATCAACAATTATCATTCGGTGTGGCGGCCAGTCAGCCCGTGACTTTATCGCCTGGCAAGCTACATCCCGGCATCCCGGCCATTTTCCGGATGACCACCACTTTCGAGTTGTCTGCAGGTACCGGCTTGGCACTGGACGTGGTCAGGGAGGAGGGATGGGGTTTGTCGTGTCGCCCCATGGTATTTTATCAGCCATCGCCTGGGTTCCGATTGTCCAGTGGATTGGTGGCAGACAAAGGATCCATATTTCTGGGGATTCGATACAGGAGATCATCGATGGGTTTTCACATGTTTTTCGATCGAGACCCATACCTGGGTTGGACAGGTGCCTTTGGAATTGATTATCAGGAAAAGCGGGAGGAGGGACGATGATGAGCCGGGTCATTGGTTGTGTGTTGATGACGGGCGTCATCTTCGGATGCTATGCCCAGGAGGAACAGGTGCAAGAAATCAATGAAGAAAGCCAGACGCAGCGACTCATGTCGGATCGTCCTGATGAGTCTGAGGACGAGGATGGCGGGCTTTATCTCGATCATCTTTTGCGATTCAGGCTGCCGATCAACACCGTGCATCCGGAACGTCTGTCGGAGTTGCCGGGCATCACCCCGATTCAGATTCAGCATTTCATTTTATATCGCGATATGCTGGGACCTTTTATTGATATCATGGAGTTACAGGCTATTCCTGCCTGGGATCCCGAAACGATCAGGCGGATTCTGCCATATGTGAAGTTGGCTGACCGCGAAAATCAACTAAATATGGTTGCTGAGCGATTCAAAAAAGGGGAGCATCTATTTCTCCTCCGTGCGGGCAGGGCCTTCGATGCAACTCCTGCATCCACGGTCGATACAACGTTTCGGGGAAGTGCTTTACGGACAATGTTTCGATATAATTATCGATTCGGGAATCTGATGCAGTGGGGCGTGACCATGGAAAGCGACCCCGGAGAAAAAATCTGGATCATGCGTCGTGGGGGGGCGGATTTTTTATCCGGACATTTTGCTGTCCGGGCGTTGGGCATGATTCGTTCCTTAGTATTGGGTGATTTTCAGGTGTCTCTGGGGCAGGGGCTTACGCATTGGCAGGGTATGTCATTTGGCATGGGGTCGGATGCGATGTCCATCCTCAGGCAGGCTCCCGTCCTGAAACCTTACAATGGAACGGACGAGCATCGATTTCATCGTGGTGGCGGACTACATATCAAGCTCAATCGGTGGGACGCTTTTTTGTTTCATGCTTCAGATCGAAAAGATGCGAATCTGGTCGTCGACAGTAGCGGAGATTGGGCAGTAAGCTCCGTGCTTAGTTCCGGTCTGCATCGAACGGAAAGTGAGATGGAAGATCGTGACGCTTTGAAGATACGATCAACTGGGTTGGGCCTCCGATACAGTCGGGAGGTCTGGCATATTGGCTGGCAGGCGGTAAGGCATCAATTCGGGCATCCAATCCTTCCGGAGGATGAGCCCTATCGATTGTATGCCATTCGTGGGAATCATTGGATGAATCAATCCATCTCCTGGGGCGGTACGATTCGAAACATCCATGCATTCGGTGAGGCTGCATTGGATTTGAGGGGGCATCTGGCCTTCGTCAAGGGCATGTTGCTCACTTTGCATCGAGACCTGGATATTAGTTTGATGGTCAGGCAAATTGACAGGGGATATCGGGCCTGGCAAGCCGACGCACATACGGCACAGGGGGAGCCGATGAATGAGCACGGAGTTTATGCCGGTGGATCCTTCAGGCCATTCCCCGGGGTGAAGCTGGACGGGTGGCTGGACATTTCCCGTTTCCCATTTTTGAAGTACCGGGTTGATGCGCCTTCAATCCGGAATGCTCAGTTGCTAAGTTTACAATGGCAGCCAGACAAGCGCACGCGTTTGCTTTGGCGATGGCAGGGAGAACTTACAGAAAAGAATCAAGCAGTTACCGCATCAGGTATGCGATCGGTCATGGAGGTTCGTCGGCGCACTTGGAGGTGGCACATGGAGCATGCTTTGTCCACAGATGTCCAATTGAGGTTTCGGGCCGACGCAAGCCGGGTTTCGGAAGGAGCGCAGGTTTACAAGGGTGGATTATTCTTCATTGATGTGATGTACAAGCCACCGATGGCGAGGTTCAAATGTACGGGGCGGTTAGCCTGGTACGAGGCGGATAATTTTGCCGCACGTTTGTTTGCGTACGAGCAAGATGTCCCTTTTCAACAAACAATGTCGATGATGTACGGACGGGGTATCAGGGCCTATATGGTGTTGCAACTCAGGCCCGAGCGGCGCTGGCAGTGCTCGCTCAAGACCGGGGCCAATCTTACCCGGGATGCAGACGGGGATAAATTTGATGTAAGGTTTCAAATTACCTATCGCTGTTCCCGGGATTGATGGCGCATCAGGCAGTGATCGTTAAGCGAGCGGTTTCGGTCCTCCGAAATGCATGGGAAGTTGGATTTCTTCCAGATCCTTGATGATGCCGCTGGCCTGTTCAAACTTGTCGATGTTTTCACGCAGCGCATTCATGAGTCTTTT
The DNA here is from genome assembly GCA_041167815.1 of Bacteroidota bacterium. Lineage (GTDB taxonomy): Bacteria > Bacteroidota > Bacteroidia > Chitinophagales > Chitinophagaceae > Pollutibacter. Next base: position 2,805 of record JBEEMB010000083.1, read on the forward strand.
CGCGTGCTGCGGTGTCAGGATAATCCTTGATTTTACCCGACTTTTTGGTGTGCCTGGCATGACGTTGACGAAGTCCAGGACGAATTCTGCGTGGCTATGGGTGATGATGGCCAAATTTGCATACTGGCCTTCTGCGACTTCTTCGGAGATTTCTATGTTCAGCTGATTTGGATCCTGTTCGGTCATATAACAAATATGTATCTCAAAGGTAATGAATTAGCCGTACCCCTCCTCCGATGGTCCGTTCGTTTGGTCTACGCTCTTCTTACAGTAAGCCTTCATCGGCAAAGCTCAGATATCCTTCCGTACTCACGATGATATGGTCGAGTAGTTTTATATCGAATAATCGGGCGGCTTCCTTGATTTTATTCGTCAGATCGCGGTCAGCCTGGCTGGG
>JBEEMB010000084.1:0-4750 GCA_041167815.1 Bacteroidota bacterium
GACAAGTCCATCTTCAAGAACAGCTGGATGGCCGCCGGGAACCTCGTCACCTGGAACATGGTCCATTATGATGTACAGCTGATAGGTGGTACGGTCTTGCATCAGGGCAAGATCGCTGAGATGTCTACCGGTGAAGGTAAAACGCTTGTATCCACCCTGCCCGCCTACCTGAATGCATTGCCGGGAGAAGGGGTGCATATCGTGACGGTGAACGATTACCTGGCGCGTCGGGATAGTGAGTGGAATGGAACGTTGTTCGAATGGCTTGGGCTCTCCGTCGATTGTATCGACAAGCACGAACCACATAGCGAAGCGCGCAGAAAGGCTTATCAGTGTGATATCACTTATGGCACCAACAACGAATTCGGCTTCGACTACCTGCGCGACAACATGGTACACAACCCGGAGGAAATGGTGCAGCGCAGGCATCACTTCGCCATGGTGGATGAGGTCGACAGCGTATTGATCGACGATGCGCGTACCCCCCTCATCATTTCAGGCCCTGTCCCTAAAGGGGACGACCAACAATACCATATTCTGAAACCACGCGTACAACAGCTCGTCGAAGTGCAGCGTCAGATTGTGAACAAATCTTTGCTGGAAGCACGTAAACTCATCGGAGAAGGCAAGGATGATCCGCAAACAGGCGGCCTGCACCTGATACGTGCATACCGCGGCCTTCCTAAAAACACCGCCCTGATCAAATTCCTCAGTGAGCCGGGCGTGCGTGTCAAACTTCAAAAAGCGGAGAATCACTACCTGGCAGACCAGCAGAAACTGATGCCGGAGGTTGATGAAGAGCTGTACTTCCACATCGATGAGAAGAACAAACAGGTAGAGCTGACAGATAAAGGACTCCACTATATCACCCGTAGCGGCGAGGACCCCAATTTCTTCGTGTTGCCCGACCTTAGCACTTCGCTTGGTGAAATAGAAAAGACGGTGGCCGATGCGGAAGAAAAACTCCATCTGAAAGAAGCCCTGTTGGGTGAATATGCCCAGAAGGCCGACCGCATCCACACGGTGCAGCAATTGCTGAAAGCTTACTCGCTGTTCGACAAGGATGTCGAATATGTGGTGATGGACGGACAGGTAAAACTCGTGGATGAGCAGACCGGTCGTATCATGGACGGCAGACGATACAGCGACGGGCTGCATCAGGCCATCGAAGCGAAGGAGAATGTTAAGATCGAAGCCGCCACGCAAACTTACGCGACCGTCACGCTTCAGAACTTTTTCCGGATGTACCACAAGCTGGCGGGTATGACCGGTACAGCAGAAACAGAGGCTGCCGAATTGTGGAATATTTACAAACTGGATGTCGTATCCATTCCAACCCACCTTGCCCTGATCCGTAAAGACCAGGAGGACCTGGTGTACAAAACCAAGCGGGAGAAATACAAGGCCGTCATTGAGGAAATCGAGAAACTGCGTGATGCCGGCAGACCGGCACTGGTAGGTACGACCTCTGTGGAAGTGAGTGAGCTGCTGAGCAGGATGCTCGTTCAAAAAAAGATTCCCCACAACGTACTCAACGCCAAACAACACGCCCGTGAAGCACAGATCGTGGCAGAAGCCGGGATGGCCGGCAGCATCACCATCGCCACGAACATGGCAGGCCGGGGCACAGACATCAAGCTGGGGCCTGGGGTGAAAGAAGCGGGCGGCCTCGCCATCATTGGCACAGAACGTCATGAAAGCCGACGGGTCGACAGACAGCTGCGCGGCCGTGCCGGTCGCCAGGGAGACCCTGGTAGTTCACAATTCTATGTATCACTGGAAGATGACCTCATGCGTATGTTCGGCAGCGACCGCATCGCTTCGCTGATGGATCGCATGGGTTACAAAGAAGGTGAAGTCATCCAGCATAGGATGATCACCCGTAGCATCGAACGCGCCCAACGGAAGGTGGAAGAAAACAACTTCGGTATCCGTAAGCGTCTGCTGGAATATGACGACGTCATGAACAAGCAGCGGAATGTCGTCTACACCAAGCGTCAGCACGCACTATTCGGAGACCGCCTCGCACTTGATCTCGACAACGCGTTCTATGCGGTGGCAGAGAATCTGGTGTCAGGTTTCACAGGCATGAATGATTTCGAAGGATTCCGCCTCGCCGCCATAGTCAACTTTGGCATCGACTCCACTGTGACGGCCGATGAATTCTCCAGAGGAGATGTCAAAAAGCTTTCTGAAAAAGTCTATCAGGAAGCCATTGCCGCCTATCAGCGGCGCAAGGCTGAACTGTCGAAACAGGCGCTACCGGTGTTCCAGAATGTGCGCAGCACCCAGGGCAGCCATATCGAAAACGTCGTGGTTCCCTTTACCGATGGTCGCAAAGGCCTGAATGTACTCGCACATCTCGACAAAACGCTGAAATCGAATGGGCAGGAGATGATTTCCTCACTTGAAAAAACCATCACGCTGGCCGTGATCGATGACGCATGGAAGGAACATCTACGGTCTATGGATGATCTGAAACAAAGCGTACAAACAGCAGTGTATGAACAGAAGGATCCTCTGATCATCTATAAAACCACGGCTTTCGAATTGTTCTCCAACATGAATGCGGAAGTCAACAAGGATATAGTTTCCTTCCTCTGCCATGCCGGACTGCCGGTGGATGAGGGAGCTTCGAACCTGCGCGAAGGCCGTGAGCAGCGGACAGACATGAGCAGGATGCAGGTGCGCAAAGACGACACAGATGCGGGTCCAATGCCCGAAATGATGGAGCCCGGAGGAGAATACCACGATCCGACACCTGTCAAACAGGAGCCGGTGCGTGTAGCGCCGCGCGTGGGTCGAAATGATCCTTGTCCCTGTGGCAGTGGCAAGAAGTTCAAGCAGTGCCACGGTAAGGATGCGTGAGAAATAGCGTGACTGCTTGTAAAGGTTGACGTCCAACTCTTGGAGAGTCCCCAACTCTTGGAGAGTCCCCAACTCTTGGAGAGTTCCCCACTCTTGGAGAGTTCCCAACTCTTGGAGAGTTACCCACTCTTGGAGAGTTACCCACTCTTGGAGAGTCCCCAACTCTCCAAGAGTTAGGGATTCCTATGCAACGATTGAAGCCTGAAACACATCTTATCGATTAGTGCAAACCCAATATTCGCCGACCACATGAGATACTCCATCACCATTCTGTCGTTCTTCATCATGCTCGGAGTGCAATCCCAGACGATCACCGTTGTAAAAGATCCGAGACTGGATATGCTGCTGAGAAAACAGACAGAGCTGAACAAGGAGGTGGACAAAATCAACAATAAGACGGGCCCGGGGTATCGCATTATGGTCGTAAATACGAATGACCGCATCAAAGCGCTGGAAGTGAAGTCCCGCATGATGTCTGACTTTCCGGATGAGAAATCATACCTGATTTATCAGTCACCTTATTTCAAGATCCTGATCGGCAATTTCCGAACGAGGCAGGAGGCTGAACCATTCCAAAAGAAAATCCTGGAGATTTATCCAACCGGTGTGATCATTGTACCTGCCACCGTGGAGTACAAGCCTGAGAAGGAAGAAGAGCTTGATTGAGCCGGCAGCCGTACCTTTGTGCCATGCTTTCCGAAAAGATTCAGGCATTGGCTGCCATGTACGAATCCGATGCCCAACACATCAGACATCACCTGCATGCGCATCCCGAACTGAGTTATCAAGAGTTCGAAACCGCAGCGTTCGTCAGGCGCAAACTCAGCGAATACGGAATCCCGCACACGACCATGGCAGAAACCGGAGTGATCGGGACGATCGAAGGAACTGACCCGACCTCCAGGATCATCGCCCTGCGGGCTGATATGGATGCCCTGCCGATCCAGGAGGAAAATGAAGTCCCCTATCGCTCCACCCGCCCCGGTGTCATGCATGCCTGCGGCCATGATGTCCATACGACCTGCCTGTTGGGGGCTGCCCGCATACTTAAGGAACTGCGGCACGAATGGAAGGGCACTGTCAAATTGATCTTTCAGCCCGGAGAGGAGCGCAATCCGGGAGGCGCCAGTATTTTGATCCGGGAGGGTGTCCTTGAAAACCCGAAGCCCGAGGCCATCTTCGGCATGCACGTAAATCCACAACTGGAAACCGGACTCGTCAGCTTCCGAAGCGGCCGGGTAATGGCCAGCGCTGATGAACTGTATATCACCGTCAGAGGAAAAGGTGGTCATGCCGCCGCACCACATTGGACCACCGATACGATTCTGGTTGCATCCCATCTGGTGACCAGTCTACAGCAAATCATCAGCCGTAACAATAGTCCATTCTCCCCTTCCGTCCTCTCGATCTGCTCTATCCAGGGCGGACATACCACCAATGTCATACCGGCTGAAGTGAAGATGATGGGTACCTTTCGCGCAATGGACGAAGAATGGCGCTTCAAGGCACATGACATCATCCGCCGACAGGTCCGGGGCATTGCGGAAGCGATGAATGCAGAAATCGACCTGCATATCGACATAGGATATCCTTGCGTGTACAACAACGAACGGCTGCACGACACCGCCTGGACACTGGCGCAACAATACATGGGCGTCCATCACGTTAAAGAGACGGAACTGCGCATGGGCGCGGAGGATTTCGGATTCTACTCGGAACGCATTCCCGGATGTTTTTTCAGACTGGGGACTGCAAATGCGGAGAACGGAATTACGGCCGGAGTGCACACCCCTAAATTCGACATCGATGAATCGGCCATCCGCATAGGAATGGGGATGATGGCCTGGTTTGGCGCGCAAGGCTCTTATCAGGAGACTCCTTG
>JBEEMB010000089.1:0-11393 GCA_041167815.1 Bacteroidota bacterium
GTCAACTCCCTCGGCGTCTGGAGTACCATGAAGCTGGACAATACCAACCGTCAGAAACTGGCGGACGGCTGGCAGTGGATGATCGATCCGATCAACGGGACGGACACGCTGATTTTCAAGGATTTTGATTATGGGTCTTATGCCTTGCGCCCACAGAGTCTCACGCAGGACTACAACGTGGGTATGACCGGCGGCAATGATCGGTCAAAATACTACGCGGGTTTCGGTATGTACGACGAGAAGGGCCTGCCGATCAATACCTTCTATAAGCGCTACACGTTTGTGTTGAATGCGGAATATAAAATCAAGCCATGGCTGACTTCTATCTCCGGATTGAACTTTGCAGATGCGAAATGGAGAGATCCTGTGACCAACTCGGAAGGCAACTATCTGTCGAGGTCTCTGGGTGCGCCCCCTACCATGCGCGGCTATAATGAACAAGGTCAGTTGCTTGTTGGCCGTGACCTTGGTGATGGAAATCCGGCGGTCAACGACAACAAGTTCATCCGCCGGAATAATACAGACAAATTCACGATGACGCAGGGATTCAAGATCGACTTCCTGCCGAATCTGTGGCTGAAGGCGAGTGCGAATCTGTTTTACAACGAAGGATATTATGAGAGTTTCAACCGCGATTTCCTACAGAGTCCGGGTAATATCAACCGTACAAGAGCATCTTCTGCATCATTCAATCGCGACCTGAGTCAGACCTACAATGCGGTGCTGGATTATTCCACCACTTTCGCCAAGGATCATTCTTTGGAACTGATGGCAGGTACTGAGTATTACGATACGTATTCCTATGGCGTGTCGGCATCAGGCCAGCAGGCTTCCTCAGATGATTTCATGGACCTGGCGTATGTGAAGCGCGACAAGGATGTTCAGCCTTCTGTGGATTCCTATCACGATCGTCAGCGTATCCTGTCATTCTTCGGCCGGGCTACATACGATTATGCATCCAAGTATCTGGTGACAGCCACGCTGAGAAGTGATGGTTATTCCAAGCTGATCAACAATCGCTGGGGCAGCTTCCCGGGTATTTCCGTAGGTTGGAACCTGCACAAGGAGTCATTCTTCCGTTCCGATATCTTCCGCACTGTGAAAGTCCGTGGCAGCTGGGGACAGAATGGTAATGTCAGTGGCATCAGTTCCTATGGTTTGCAGGGTGGGTATAATGTCAGCCGATACAATGCCAGTGCGGGCTACCTCTTCTCCTCGCCTCCATTCCCTGACCTGCTGTGGGAAAAATCCGGCACCTGGGAATTTGGTGTAGAGACCAACATTCTCGGAAAGATCGACCTGACGGCTGCGTATTACAATCGTCGTACCGACAACAAGATATCTTCATTTACCCTGCCTGCGACTTCCGGAATCACGAGTCTGACGACCAATAACGGCAGTATGCAGAACCAGGGCGTGGAATTGGATCTGAACTATCGTGCCTTGCGTACCCGCGACTGGCAGTTGGATGTGAATTTCAACATCGCCTACAACGCCAATAAGATCCTGAAGCTTCCCAACAATGGCATCGAAAATAACCGTCAGGGTGGTGTTCAGGTGTATGATCCCAAGACCGGCAAGCTGGTATGGGTCGGTGGTTTCCAGCAAGGAATGGATCCCAACGTGGCTTACGCCTACGTACCGTCAGATATCTATCGTACACAAGGTCAGCTGGATGCACATGGTAACCGTGTGGATCTGAATGGCGCCAGGGTACTTCTTGGGCCTGCCCGTTGGAATGCATTGACCACTGCGCAGCGTGGCAGTCACTTCCCTATTGCTTTGGGGGATGTCATGTGGACGGATCTTGACAAAAACGACACCATCGACTTCCGCGACCGTGCCTACATGGGTCGGACCGTTCCACGTTACACGGGTGGTTTCGGTGTCCTCGCACGCTGGAAGAACCTGACGCTGAGCACACGTTTCGATTATGCCCTTGGATTTGTGGCATATGATGGTCCACGTGCCTGGTTCATGGGCAATGCGCAAGGTACATTCAACACCATCTCTGATGTGTTTGATACCTGGACGCCACAGAACACCGGTGCCAAGTTCCCGACCTACTATTGGGCAGACCAGCTTTTCAAGAACAACGTGCTACGTGAGTCAGAGATGTTCTACAAGAAGGGCGACTACCTCGCACTTCGTGAGATTCATCTTGGATACTCCTTGCCGAAAGGATGGGCCGGTGCCATCAAAAGCGAGGCCGTCAACTTCTCCCTCACGGTTCAGAATGTGGCTTATCTGAGCAAGGCCACCCTGTACTCTCCGGAGTCTGGCAGTATCGCCAACTCAGCGGCAGGTGCAGGCGGTTATCCGCTCCCGAGGATCTTCATCATGGGCGCTCAAATCACCTTCTAAACAGCAAAGCATCAACAAAATGAAAAAGATACTATCCATCCTTCCGTTGATCGCCTTGATGATGTCCATGTATTCCTGCAAGAAGCTGGACCTGGCGCCGGAGGATTTTTACACGGCCTCTAATTTCTGGAAGACCCCGGCTCAGGTCGACGGGGCGATGATCGGTTTGCATAACCAGCTCCGCGGTTTGCAGTTCACGCTTTGGACCCTGGGTGAGCTGCGCGGTGGCGTGTTCAAAGACGCCACGGGCGCCACAGGCACTTCTTCGCTGAACTCCGTGGGTATCATCCGTCAGGATCTGCGCGAATCGAGCCCTGGTTTCAGCAGCTGGGCCGGTCTTTACGGACCCATTTTCCAGGTGAACAACTTCATCTACCAGGTCGAGCAGGCGACATATCTGTCTGACACGGATAAGAAATACTATCTCGGTCAGGCCTACGGACTTCGTGCCTTCTACTATTTTCACCTTTTCCGCACCTATGGCCGCGTACCATTGGCCACGGAGCCTAAAGTACTGATCAATCGCCCGACCGCTTCTGAGCAGGCGTTCCTAAAGCGTTCCGATACGGAAAAGGAAACGCTGGACCAGATCAAATCAGATCTGACGAAGTCTGAAGCGAATTTCAACAATGTCAACACGGTGAAGTTCCAAAAGGCGCAGTGGTCGCTGCCTGCGACCCAGGTATTGAAAGCTGAAGTCTATCTCTGGTCTGCCAAGGTGAAGATGGATGGCAAGGCTCCGGCCAATACCAGTGCTGATCTGGCAACTGCCAGAACCGCTGCTGAAGCAGCCATTGCTCAGAGTTCCGCGCAATCATCCTTCGCCAATGTGTTCCGTTATGCCAACAAGGGCAATAGCGAAGTGATATTCGCGATACGTTATCAGATCGGAGAGGCCACCAACACCTTCAACCAGTTCGTATATGCCGCCACGGATCCCATGTCCAGCTTCGTAACTGTTGGCGGTCAGCCACTCACCTCTACCGAAGTGGGCGCATCCGCTGCTGATCCGCTCAGGGTCGCAGGTGGTGGTACGATCATTCGTTACGAATACAGGTATGAACAGTTTTTAAAGTATGATACGGCGCTTGACCAGAGAGCCCGTAGCACCTTCTTTGATTTTTACCGTGCCCCGATTGCGAATAACAGATTCGTGAACCTGCGGAAATTCCTGGGTACGATGGATGGTACCAACCGTGCATTTGCAGATGATGTTCCTGTGTACCGCTGGGCGGATGCTGTGCTCTTGTTGGCAGAGATCAAGAACAAACAGGGGCAGGATCCAAGTGCGGAAATCAATGCCATCAGAAAGCGCGCCTACGGCGGTGGCACGAATTTCCCGGCTTTTGTCAATGGCACTTTCGAGTCGAATGAGATTGCTATCTTCGAAGAGCGAGGAAAGGAGTTTGTGGCTGAAGGAAAGCGTTGGTACGATTTGCGCCGCATGCAGGATGCGTCCGGTGATCCGCTTGCCTTCCGCCGCGATCTCCCGCTGATTGGTGTGCTGGACAAGGCGACTGCAGAATACAAGCTTCTGTGGCCGATTGATCGTTCCACCCTCAATGCAGATCCGACACTCGTTCAGAATCCTTCATATCCAGGTACCTGATCCGATGCGATCACCGGCCAGGCTGCTTTGAATGGCTGCCTGGCCGGTGTCCATCATAGAAATAACGATTATGGCACAATTTCAGGGGCTCATTGCGGCCCCATTTACCCCGATGCATGCGGATGGTTCACTTCATCTTGAATTGATCCCCCGTTACTATTACTTTCTCAAGCAGAATGGCGTCCGTGGCGCGTTTATTTGTGGTTCTACCGGGGAGGGCGTAAGCCTGAGCGTACAGGAGAAGAAGCAGGTCATGGATGCCTGGGGCGCGTGTGCTTCCGATGATGAATCCTTTGCAGTGATGCCGCTGGTCGGGGGCACATCCATTACAGAATGTCGGGATCTCGCCCGGCACGCTTCAACTGCAGGCATGGATGCCATTTCCTTTACCGCGCCCTTCTATTTCAAGCCGGCTGATGCGCAGGCATTGGCGGATTGTTGTATTGAAGTGGGGAGTGCCGTGCCCGATTTGCCTTTTTATTATTACCATATCCCTGTATTGACCGGCGTGGGTATTCCGATGATTGATTTGTTGCGTGCGGTACACGGGCGGATGCCTTCGTTTGCCGGTATCAAGTACACGCATGAGGATTTCATGGATTATCTTTCCTGTATTCATTTCGAGGGCGGATGCTACAACATGTTGTGGGGCAGGGATGAGAACATGCTGCCTGCCTTGTCGCTTGGTGCGCCCGGCGCCGTAGGGAGTACCTACAACTACGCGGCACCGTTGTATCACGACTTGATGGCGGCCCATGAAGCCGGTGATCTGTCAAGGGCCAGGAGCTTGCAACAGCAATCCATTGATATGATACGCCTGCTCGGAAAATACGGAGGCATCGCCACCGGAAAAGCCTTCATGCGGGTCGTTGGGATGGATTGCGGTGCCTTCCGACTGCCTGTCAGGAACATGACAGAAGCTCAGTTCGCCGCTTTTGTCCATGATACGGAGCGTGTCGGTTTTCCGTCTTACTGCTCAAAGCCTGTGACTGCTCCTGATGCTGTCCATGTATGAATTCCGGAGCAGGCCGAAAAGTTGAATGCTAACGGTCTTGTATAAACGAAGTTTGCCATGAGGTCATCGAAGTACTACCCCTGGATTGCCGTTGCCCTGCTTTGGGGCGTGGCGCTGCTCAATTACATGGATCGGCAGATGATTGCCACTATGCGCCCGGCCATGCAGGCGGATATTGAAGACCTCAGACAGGCGGCAAATTTCGGGCGACTCATGGCCGTATTCATGTGGATTTACGGAGCTATGAGCGTCTTTTCCGGCATGGTGGCAGATCGGGTGAACCGGAAGTGGCTGATCATCGGCAGTTTGTTTGTTTGGTCTGCGGTGACCTTTGCCATGGGCTATGCCAAAACCTTCGATCAACTTTACATGCTGAGGGCGATCATGGGATTCAGTGAGGCGTTATACATACCCGGAGGATTGGCGTTGATTGCAGAGCTGCATACTGACAAAACACGATCCCTCGCTGTGGGAATTCATATGTCTGGGATCTACATGGGACAGGCTTTTGGTGGTTTTGGTTCTACGGTGTCTGCGATGTACAGCTGGCAGCATACATTTATCTTTTTCGGATTCGTAGGTATGGCCTATGCATTGGTTTTGATGTTTTTTCTGAAGGATTCAGCCAGGTCTTCGGCAACCTTACAGGTAAAGGGAGCAAAACCCGTCGGCCTGTTCGATGGACTATTTTCGCTGCTCAAATCTCCTCCTTTTTGGATCATCGTCATCTATTTTGCCGTACCCAGTCTGCCGGGTTGGGCCATTAAAAACTGGGCACCGACCCTCATCTCTGAAAACCTTGGCATAGAGATGTCCCGCGCGGGTCCCATCGCAACCATTTCCATTTCGCTCTCTTCGCTCCTGGGGGTATTGATCGGTGGTGTGCTCTCTGATCGGTGGGTTCAAAAAAATATCCGGGGCCGCATCTATATCGGTGCCATTGGTTTGTCGCTCACTGTTCCGGCGATGCTGTTGATGGGATTCGGTACTTCTTTGATTCCCATTCTTACGGCCGCTTTCCTGTTTGGTATTGGCTTTGGGATGTTCGATACCAACAACATGCCGATCCTCTGCCAGTTTGTTCGTCCGGATGCACGTGCAACCGCTTATGGTTTCCTCAATACTGCCGGTATTTTTTCCGGTGCTTTGATCACCGATTATCTCGGGAAATCGACGGATGCAGGCAACCTTGGCCGTGATTTTGCATGGCTGGGGGCTGTGGTGATTGTAGCTGTTGCCCTTCAATTATCATTCCTGCGACCCAAGCCGCAAGCAACTAACGTTAACGCATAACCGAAATATATGTATCGAACATTTCGTGCTCATATTTATATCTTCCTTAGTGCAGTTGTCACGATGATTTCATACACATCGGCGTTTTCGCGCACCACCCATTCCATGATCGGCGATTCGGACCTGGTCGTACGCCATGTCCCAATCACCGTTCCCTTGCTGAAAGGTGTATCATCGGGTCCCGTGCATCGCATGGAGATCCGTTTGTCATCCACTGCGGGCGGGCGTAAGCTTGGTTCGGTGGACTGTAATTTGGGTGATGCGGTGTCTGCCAGGAAAGTTGGACGTGTCGAACTGTGGATGGGGGATAGCGCATCTTTTGACAAGGCGCGATTGATCGGCTCGGTTGATCATCCTGGACAACGGGTCAGTTTCACGCCCGATGTGGCAGTGAGGCCGGGTGTTGCGCATTGCTGGATTGTCCTGAAACCATCTGAAGCTGCGGGTACCGGTGATCAGGTTAGTTTCTCTCTTCATCGTATTCAATTTCAAAAGACAGCAGGCAGGAAGAAGGGTAAAAAGGCCGAGTATTTTAAATATGAGGAATCGCCCAGGACGTTGTATGTCGGAACCGCCGTCCGCCGTGCCGGAGATGACGGCGTACACACTTATCGGATCCCCGGCATAGTGGAAACAGATAAGGGCACGCTGCTGGCGGTGTATGATATCAGATATCTTAATACCCGTGATTTGCCGGGGCATGTGGACGTTGGCCTGAACCGGAGTACGGATGGTGGCCGGACCTGGTCGCCCATGCGCATCATCATGGATATGGGGGCGCCGCATGAAAACAACGGGGTAGGAGATCCAACCATTCTCTTCGATCCGGCTACAAAACGCATCATTGTGGCGGCGCTCTGGAGCAAGGGTAATCGCTCCATTGCGGGTTCCAAACCGGGTTTGTCGCCAGATACCACCGGGCAGTTTGTGCTGGCGCACAGCGACGACGACGGACAGACATGGTCCGCCCCTTACAGCATCACGCCGCAGGTGAAGGAACCGCGCTGGCATCTGTTCTTCCAGGGGCCGGGCAACGGCATTGCCATGCAGGACGGGCGACTGGTGTTTCCCGCGCAATATTGGGACGAGCAACGCATGCCTTATTCAACGATCATCTGGAGTGATGACCATGGCGCAAACTGGAAAGGCCGGATCCTCGGGCCTAAGTCGAACACGACAGAAAGCCAGGTAGTGGAAACCACACCGGGCACGCTCATGCTGAACATGCGCGACAATCGTGGTAAATTCCGCAGTGTCTCAACAACCACAGACATGGGGGCTAACTGGAAAACCCATGCTACATCTTACAACGCACTTCCGGATCCCGTGTGCATGGGCAGCCTCATCAAAGCGAAAGTGATGGTCAAAGGCGAACTCAGGGAAGTGCTCTTTTTCAGCAATCCGAATACATCCTCCGGCAGGCATCATATCGCGATCCAGGCGTCACTGGATATGGGCGAGACCTGGCAGCCGGCGCATAAACTGCTTGTGGATGAACGGGAAAGTTTCGGGTACTCCTCATTGGTGACAGTGGGTTCAGACCGCATCGGCATCCTCTATGAGGGGATCCGCGACATATATTTTGTAACCTATCCTGTGGATAGTATCATCAAGTAATTCAGATGGCATACGCAGCAGAGGAGTTAGTCAAGTTAAGAGATTTTTATCGACGGCAGTTGTTGTCGGACACCATACCTTTCTGGTTTCCCAGGTCCTACGATACTGAATACGGAGGGTTCCTGCTGATGCGGGATGCAGACGGTACGCTGATTGATGAAGACAAGGGCGTTTGGATACAGGGGCGTGCCGTTTGGATGCTGTCCACTTTATACAACACCGTTGAGCAAAAGTCTGAATGGCTGGAAGGCGCACGATTGGGCATGGAGTTCCTGGATCGGCATTGTTTCGATACCGACGGACGCATGTTCTTTCACATGACTCGGGATGGCCGCCCCATTCGCAAGCGTCGCTATTATTTCTCAGAAACATTTTATGTCATTGCCGCAGCAGCTTATGCCAAAGCGACGGGTGATGAATATTACCGTCAACGTGCGATTGACATCTTTGAGAAATGTGTGGAATATGCCACCATACCGGGACTGTTGGAGCCGAAATTCACAGATACGCGTCCGGCCAAAGGCATCGGTGTGCCGATGATCATGATGAATACGGCACAGGAACTCCGGGCAAACACGGGATATCATCGTTGTGATGCCTTGATTGATCAGTGGATTGCCGAGATTGAACGGGATTTTGTAAAAGATGATATACGCTGTGTGATGGAGCAGGTGGCGCCGGATGGCAGCATCATCGATCACATCGACGGACGGACACTCAATCCGGGGCATGCCATCGAGGGGGCCTGGTTCATTCTGAATGAAGCCCGTCATCGTCAGAACGATCCCCGTTTGATCGCGCTTGGTTGCCGGATGCTCGACTACATGTGGCCCCGTGGCTGGGATGAAAAATATGGAGGGATCCTGTATTTCCGGGATGTCTATGGCAAGCCGGTGCAGGAGTACTGGCAGGACATGAAATTCTGGTGGCCGCACAACGAGGCCATCATCGCCACCCTGATGGCATATTTGCTAACCGGGGATAAGAAATACGCTCAGTGGCACCGGATGGTACACGAATACAGCTATGATCATTTCCATGATCCCGTGCATGGCGAATGGTTCGGATACCTGCATCGGGATGGGACGATTGCGCAGACGGCCAAGGGAAATCTCTTCAAATGTACCTTCCATCTGCCCCGTCAGGAATGGCTTTGTGAAGCTTTGCTAACGGAAAAGATCAGCGCAGGGGAAGCTTCATTGTCACACTTCGCGGATAAATCTTTGGTATGACTTTGTCGACTTTCAGTTCACGGATCGCTGTGGTAATGCTCTTGGGAGTGATGTCCTGCAAAAAAGAGCAGACAGATGTTCTGCAGACGCCTCCGCCTGTCGTACCCCCTCCTGTGGTTACGACGCTGAAGACGGCAGACAGCATCCAAACCTTTCGGGAAAGACCTTCCGGCAGTGCGGAGGCTACCCGGCTGGCACAGTCGTTTCCGCATTCAGATTTTGATCCGACCGGTTTTTATCTCCCGGCATTTGTGAACATGCAGGTGGAGGTGACTCCCACTTCGGGCACTCGTCTGCCGACTTTGTTGATCGGTACATATTCGCGGTACAAGGATAAGTGGAACCCAACGACCGTGGCGTTGACGGCGGGGATGAACAACATCACAGATCTGACGGGTGGGATTCTGTACATACGCTATCACAATGCCGCGGCTGATGGCACCTGCCGTATTCGGTTTATTTCCGGGATGAAACCGATTCCTTACTATCAACTGGGAAAGACTACGTCATCCGAATGGGTGGCCATGGTTGAACAGTTGAATGTACCTGATGTACAGCTGGTGGGAGAGCGATCAATGATCACTTTTGGGTTACAAAATGCCCGGGCTTCGAAAGCGGAAGACATGGAGGCGCTCGTCCGCAAGGTCGACCGCGTCATCCGTGTGGAAGACAGCATCAGCGGGCAGTTCGGTACGGATCCGCTGGATCAGCCGAATGCCCATCGAATCCTGCTTACCGAGTCTGACCATCCGGATTACTACATGGCAGCTACATTTTACAGGACCTGGTATCGCAGCACCGATGCGGTTTCTGCCATCCTGAAAGCATCGAACCTGACATGGGGCCCCTGGCATGAGTTGGGCCATATGCATCAGCAGGGCAGCTGGACCTGGAGTGAACTTGGCGAGGTTACGGTCAATATCTACAGCATCGCGGTGGAGAAGGCTCTTGGTGTCAACCCCACGCGGCTGACATCGCAGGGAGAGTGGGCGAATGCAAGCAGCTACCTCGCGAAACCTTTATCGGATAAGGATTTCAACGCTTCCTCGGTCAGTGTGTGGGTGCGGTTATGCATGTTCCAGCAACTCAAGCTGGCATACGGGGATGCTTTTTATCATCAGTTACACCGGCTGGCGAGGCGGGATGCCAATCGTCCGAGTTCGACGGATACCCGCATGCGGTGGTTCATGGTGAATGCATCGCGGGCGGCCGGCCGAAATCTCTCGGCGTTCTTCAAGGCCTGGGGATTGAAATTGTCCGCGACTCCGGCCACTGATGCGGCCTATGCGGAAGTCGAGGCGCTGGGACTTCCGGCTCCTGGCCAGGACCTCACCGTGCTGAAGGATTGACGTTTGTGGCTCCGAACCAATGTTCATTATACCGATATGTCAAAATACAAGGTGAGCATCCGTCGGGGCTTGATCCTCATTTGGATGATGCAGGCCATCGCCGTGCAGGCGGATATGTTTCCCATCATTCCCTATCCTCAGGAAATCAGGACAACGGCAGGATACCTCTCGCCCAGGCTCTGCCATCGCATCGTTGTGGAGCAGCGGGATTGGGCCGGGGTCGGCGTCATGCTGCAGCGCGGTCTGCGTGAACGTGGACAGTCACTCTCTATCGTACATGCCAGTTCCGACAACCGGCCTGTCATCCGACTGATCCGGGAGAAGATGAACGTGCCGACAGGTCATGCGGAAGCTTATCAATTGAAGATTGACGCCAGGGGAGTGGTCATCAGGGCCGAAACGCCTGCAGGTGCCTTTCGAGGGGTACAGACGCTCCTTCAGCTGACAGATTTCTCGGATCGATGGCCGTTTTTGGACATCCGCGACTGGCCTGCCTTTGCCTGGCGCGGATATATGGTGGATGTGGGGCGCAATTACATGTCTGTGCCGATGCTGAAACGACAGATCGATGCGATGGCCCGTTATAAGTTGAACGTTTTTCATTTCCATCCAACGGAGGATATCGCCTGGAGAATCGAGATGAAGGGCTATCCGGTGCTGACGGAGGCAAGGCATATGACCCGGCATGCCGGTAAGTTTTACACCCGAGAGGAGATTCAAGACCTGATCAAATACTGTAATGACCGGCATATTCTCTTTGTCCCGGAGATCGACATGCCCGGGCACAGTGCCGCATTCCGGCGCGCGACCGGGCATGATATGCAGTCGGATTCCGGGATGACGATCCTGAAGGGCATCCTGAAGGAATTCATGGAGACTTATGATCTGCCTTACCTGCACATCGGAGCGGATGA
>JBEEMB010000085.1:0-2965 GCA_041167815.1 Bacteroidota bacterium
CGGCTTCCGGGGAATTTAGCAAGGAAACCGTCGATCACCTGTTGTGTGGTGGGGGATGTCTGCGTGGAAGTCAACAGCACAACCGGCTTACCACCTGTTCCGGCGATGGCTTCAGACACCATCTTGTCGAAAGCTTCGAAACTCGAAACTTCCTTACCGTCTGCCAGCGGAAAACGCAGCCTGGCGGTATCATATAGGTCAAGTACTGAGGCCTGAACCTGCGCTGATGTACCTCCACCTGTCAAAGAGGAGAGATCATTACCCTCGATCTTGATCGGACGTCCGTCGCGGACTTTGGCAACAACCGGCACTGCGCTACCATCCTGTACAAAGGTGGTTGCGTAATAATTTGGAACACCAGGGATGATGTTATCCGGCTTATTCAGATAAGGAATGCTCTTTTTTACGGGCATTTCGCAGCTGGCGGCTGCCATGGCGGCGGCTGTGCTGAAACCGAGATACTTGAGGAAGTCGCGACGCGGGGTCGTTGCCTCCATCAGGCCATTGCCGGATTCAACGGTAAGATCCTCGGAGAATTCATCTTTCAGACTTTCCTGGTAGGCTTCACTGTTCTTCAGTTCACCGAAATGCTGCCAGTACTTTTTTTGCTCCATAAATATGTTGTAAAGTTCTTGCTCGAAAAGGTTTCTATCCGACCTGTGCCGGTTGAAAGTTTCAGATCAATAGTGACATTTCTGACACTCCGTACCGCCGATTTTTTCTACGGTTACACTGTCGATCTTCTTGTTCTTCAGATCCTCATGGAACTTTTCGTAGATGCTATAGTACTTGTTATCGGCAAACTGGACTTTAGTTTCGCGGTGACAGTTAACGCACCAACCCATGCTGAGGTCTGAGTGCTGGTAAACTTCATCCATCTTTTGTATTTCTCCGTGGCAGGTCTGGCACTGGACCTTACCGGCCTTCACGTGCTGGGCGTGATTGAAGTATACGTGATCAGGGAGATTGTGGATGCGAATCCACTCGATGGGTTTGCCTTTGCCTGTGTACTGCTTGGCTTCAGGATCCCAACCTGCGTACTGATAGAGTTTTTGAATTTCTGCCGTGCCGTCAACTTCCGATCCGTCTTCCCTGTAAAGCTTGGGGCCTTTCGCATATTCAGCGATACCCATGTGACAGTTCATACAAACGTTCACTGAAGGGATATTCGCATGCTTGCTTTCCTGGGCACCACCATGGCAGTAAAGACAGTTGATCTGGTTGATACCTGCATGCACTGTGTGCGAGTAGTAGATTGGCTGCTCGGGCTGGTAATCCTTGGATCTGCCCAGTTGCTGAGCACCCTGGAAGGTTGTATAACCACCGATCATGAAAAGAATGATGGCAGATAAAGCGATATAAGCCTTGTTCCTCCAGAAAGGTATTGGCTCTGCAGTTGCCTGACCTTCACGCTCATCGGTCATCTTGCGAAGATTGCTGTTCACCTGAAGGAGAATCAGCGCGATGACACCAAGAATCAGTGTCAATATGCCAAAGAGTAATGTGTTGTCGGATCCGGCAGGAGCATCTGCAGGCTGGGCACCACCCGCAGTATCTGTGTCCTTCTTGACAGGACCTGCGTTTATGTATCCCAGGATTGCGTCGATATCAGCATCCTTCAACTCAGGGAATGCAGTCATCTGCACCTTGTTGTACTCGTTGTAGACTTCAACGGCTCTGGGATACCCTGACTTTATCACGGCCGCACTGTTGCGAATCCATGCATACAACTGAGCCTTTTCAGGCCACCTGTCCTCCACCCCCTTCAGGGCCGGACCTACCAGCTTCTTGTCAATAGCATGACAAGATGCGCACTTCTGGTTGAAAAGCTGTTTACCGTCCTGCGCCTTGTTGGCAAGCGGACTCATCAGCAGTGAACCAAAAACTACAAGAGACAGAATATTCCGCACAACGGATCGATGATACATCATAACCTCAGCTGTTGTTGAAATGAAGGAGCAGAGAGCTCAGCGCGGCAAAAATAAGACGGGATTTTAACATTATATGCACATTCATTACAATTTTTTCGGCATCAAAAAAGCACCGCCACTTGTGTTTTGACAAAAATGTGACGGAAATCGAATAAGGGTTCAAACCATGTGAGCAAGTCCTTGTTTCAGACATGAGATCTCCTTTCTCGACTATTTTATACAAATTGCAGCATGTTCGGAAAATTGAAGAAAAAATGGAAGGTGGAAAGCAATCTTCAGCTGTTCCTCATTCTTTGCACATTTGCCGTAACTGGAACACTTACCGCATATATCTCGAGACAAATCACCGCATGGGTGGGTTTTGACGATCAAACCTGGTGGTTGTGGCCCTTTCTGATGCGCATAAGCGTTCTGCTTTTTGGATATCAATTCATTATCCTCATCGTTTCTGTATTTTTCGGGCAGTTCCGTTTTTTCTGGAACTATGAAAAGAAAATACTCGTCTGGATGGGGATTATGAGGGCTGAACCCAAGCGTAACGTAGCTGAAGCCACAAGCTCCGCACGATAAACCCTGAAGCCAATGCCCTTGGCCACCTAGCGATACAATATGAAGAAACTCGCCATTTTCGCCTCAGGCGCCGGTAGCAATGCACAAAAAATAATCGATCGGTTCAGGAACCACGCCATCATCAAAGTGTCCCTGATCGCATGTAATCGGCCCGATGCCGGTGTGATCGGCATTGCAGAAAGAAAAGGCGTTCCGGTCCTTATGATCGAGCGGGATCGATTCACCAAAGGCGACGCCTATATCGGGGAGCTTGAGCAGGCTGGGATTGATGTGATCGTCCTCGCGGGCTTCCTATGGAAAATTCCTGCAAGACTTGTTGAGTCCTTTCGTGGACGTATCCTGAACATCCACCCCGCACTCCTGCCTGCCCACGGTGGAAAAGGGATGTATGGGAAGCATGTACATGAAGCCGTTATCGCGTCCGGAGACCTTAAAAGCGGAATCACCATCCACTTGGTCGACGA
>JBEEMB010000107.1:0-3325 GCA_041167815.1 Bacteroidota bacterium
CCCTATGACTTCGGGAACAGGAATATGCACCGGCACCTTTCTGACCGTCCACGCCGGTATGGATGGCAGTTCTGTCACAAGTTTCTTCCCCTCAAAGGTCACCACCGCCCGGAGTCCTTTGTGAATATTGGCGCTGGCATTCAGACATTGCAAACCCACCACCACGGAGCCGGAAGATTGTCCACGAACGATGTGTGCAACGGTGGCATCCTGTGTGGAAAGGGAAACCGGCTTGATCCCCTTGATGAGCATCGCCTTCATACCGGGTCCCCAGCCGATGCCGCCGGCACGGATGTAGAATTCATTCAGTCCCTTGCGCAGACTGACCGGCAGATGCAGCCATCCCATGGCATAAGGGTCACCCGGACGAGGCTCACCGTTCACATATACCGCGCCGTTACCGGTGACGGACAGCAGGGCAGGCATGGCCTTGTCGCTTTGGAATGTCAGATATAAATAACCATTGGATATGGCTCGATCGCGGAATCCTCCTGACGCATCGGCCTTGACCGCCGTCCAGCGTTTCACTACAGCGTCTTGTTCATACCAAACCTGTCCGGCTGCGGGCTTTGACATACCAACTGCATGTATGATGGGCAGCAATGTGTCTGTATACACGGCTTCCCTGCCATATTGGTGTGCGCGGCCGGATGCGAGTCCTTCGCGAAACACAATGGTATCCTGGGCA
Organism: Bacteroidota bacterium; assembly: GCA_041167815.1. Lineage (GTDB taxonomy): Bacteria > Bacteroidota > Bacteroidia > Chitinophagales > Chitinophagaceae > Pollutibacter. Next base: position 689 of record JBEEMB010000107.1, read on the forward strand.
TTGGAATAGAACGACGCCACATACATAAGCGCCGACAGGAGGAAATACTGACGAAAGTAGTTTGACATGACTGACGGGCATACGGTTCTGTTGCCGGATGCGATGTGAATATCCGCCATTCAGGTCATCCTGCCAAGGCATTTATGTGTCGACGGTAACCATCCCGGGAAAACGATGGAAAACAGGCATAAAAAAGGGCCTGCGAATTTTCCGCAGGCCCTTCAATATCTCAGGTCGTTTTATATTTATTTTCCATGACGCACCCGGAACACCCAGGCATGTGCCGATGCGGAAGCAATGGCTTTCGCCGGGATGGTTACTTCCAGATAACCGCCATCCACACGGGATTTCAATGGCTTGTCAAATCCGAGGAGCGACACCTGGGATACGGGCCGGGCATCCCTTACGGGTACACGTACCAACGCCGGCATCTGCGCACCTGCCTCCACCTGGAGGATGGAATAAATATCATTGCCCTTGCGGGTGAACACCCATTTGTCTTCAGGCTTCAGCGACTCGGCAGCCTCAGACTCATAGATCGCCTCTCCGTTGACTTTCATCCAGGCACCAATGCTGGCCAGGCGGTCGTACGCATTCGCATCCCATTCTCCATCGGGGGAAGGACCCACGTTCAGCAACAGGCTGCCATTGCGACTGACGATGGTCGTCAGCAGATGGATCACCCGGTTGGCAGATTTATATTGATCGTTTGGCACATAGCTCCAGGAATTTCCGAGCGTCATGCAGCTCTCCCAAGGATAAGGCAGGTAGGTGTCCGGCACGGATTGTTCAGGCGTCGCATAGTTTTCATACTCCCCGGCCACGGTGCGATCCACGATCAGCATCCCCGGCTGATGAGCCCGCACTTTTTGAGCGATGGCAGGCATGTCGATGTCCTGATCGTAAGGAATGGTGCGCTGCCAGTCGACCTTCGGATCGATGGTATGCTTTGGACGAACCCAGCCGCCATCCAGCCACAGGATATCGACCTTCCCGTAATCACGTGCCAGCTCTTCCATCTGCGCATGCGTGAATTTTTTGAAGGCTTCCCAACGCTCGGGATATTTCTTGGGATCGTAGCTGACATTGCGGTCTTTCGGGGGGAAATACTTCCACCAGTAATCCGGTGTGTTCCAGTCGGGCTTGCTGAAATATGCGCCGATCATCATGCCTTTTTCCCGAAAAGCGTTGAATACTTCCAGCGTCACATTTGCCTTTGGATGCTTGCTGAACGGGCTTGACGCATCGGTGATCTTATAGTTGGTCTGCTTGCTGTCGAACATGCAGAAACCATCGTGGTGTTTGGTGGTGAACACCATGTATTTCATCCCGGCATCGGCCGCGGCTGATGCCCAGCGCTGAGGATCGAATTTCACCGGATTGAAGGTCTTTTGCAATCCCTCATAAGCCGTTTTATATCCATGCCAGTCGGATGCATAAGGACCACGGCGAACACACCAGCCTTCATCTTCCGGACAAAGACTCCAGCTTTCCACGACGCCCCACTGGCTGTACGTGCCCCAGTGCATGAGGAGTCCGAATTTCAACTTCTTCCAGTCAGCCAGTTTCTGCGCCACCAGCGGATCCGAAGGCGGCGTGTACTTATGGCTCATGTCGTGCACCTGCGCGGTGGCCCCGGTGGAGAGCAGCAGGCTAAGGGCGATGATGATCGATTTTCCGTATGGCATGTTTGAAGGGATTTGAAGGGTTACAGCACGCCCTTGGTGCTGGGCAGGTGATTGCTGAAAGGATCGCGGCGGACCGCCATTCTGATGGCCTTGGCAAAGGCTTTGAAGATGGCTTCGATCTTGTGATGTTCATTGTCGCCCCGACAGGCAATATTCAGATTGCAGCGGGCAGCATCACTGAAGGATTTGAAGAAATGAAAAAACATCTCGGTGGGCATTTCTCCGATGCGTTCGCGTTTGAATTCCGCATCCCACACAAGCCAGTTACGTCCCCCGAAATCCACGAGTACCTTGGCCTCCGCCTCATCCATCGGAAGGGCGAAACCGTAACGCTCAATGCCTCGCTTGTCGGCCAGTGCCTGGGCGAAAGCCTCTCCCAATGCGATGCCTGTGTCTTCGATTGTGTGATGTTCATCAATATGCAGATCGCCTCTGGCATCCACTTTCAGATCGATCCTCCCGTGACGGGCGATCTGATCCAGCATGTGATCAAAAAAGCCCAATCCTGTGTGGATATCTGCTTTTCCGGATCCATCGAGGTTCACTTCGATGCGGATATCCGTTTCGTTGGTTTTCCGATGATGCGTTACCACCCGAAGACCATGTTTGATGAATGCGTAGATCTCACTCCATTCTGCAGACTCGAGTGCGATCACATCTCGCAGCGCCTCCATATCATCGGTCACTGCACTTGCCCCCAACCCAGGCTCCTGATTCATCCAGATCGCCCGGCAGCCCAGGTTTTTAGCCAATTGCACATCGGTGATACGATCGCCGATCACAAAAGAATTCGCGAGATCATATTTATCGACATCGAAATATTGGGTGAGCATGCCCGTGCCCGGCTTACGTGTAGGTGCCTGCTCATGCGGAAAAGTAGGATCGATATGAACCGCAGCAAACCGGATCCCTTCGCCTTCAAGTGTCCGCATGATCAGATCATGCACCG